>CAZHDX010000038.1:0-6398 GCA_964531195.1 uncultured Nitrosopumilaceae archaeon | reverse complement strand
GAACGTTTGCCGAGTTGGTAATATCAGATACTGACGAAGTAAATGTGATTGGCACCCCAGAAGATCCTGTTATTGAATTTGGTGCAATGGTAGTGTTAGTGAAATCTTGATCAGTAACTACAACTTTTACTATTCCTACAGAGACAAGATATTGAAGTGCCGAAAGAAATTCAGAGTCTCCTATTTGTCCCGTAGACCAAAAACAAGCATCATTTTTAACCCATATCGGAATTACGTTAGAAGACGAATGGGTCTGATTTTCAAGGAGAGTGATTGTATCAGTATTAACTAAGTATTGAATCCCGTTTGCAAAGCCATCGGAATCAATACTTCCATTACACCATACGCTTGCCAAGCCCTTTATCCATGACGGAAGGGTCTTACTCTCAGCTACTTTAACAACAAACGATTGAGTTGCATTGTTACCTGCCCTATCTATTGCAAAACAGTTAACGGTGTTGTTTCCAGTTGGAAAAGAACTGCCAGATGGTGGATTGCAAGTTACACTAATGATTCCATCGACATTATCTATAGCTGTGACATTGTACTGTACAACTGCTTGAGTTTGATTTGTAGGGGGAAATATAGTCAAATTTGTTGGCGTTATAATAAGTGGCGGAAAAGTATCAGGATTTGCAGTTTGTGCAAAGGAAGACTGCTCACCAAAACTAATTATGCCAATAGCACTTATCGCCAATACGCATATCGTTAAAATATTTAGAGATATCCTCAACGAACTCATAATCCAAAAATAAATTAAAAATATGTCGTAGAAAAGATTCGATTTGGATATGAGAAACGTTTTTTAATTATAGGTTTAATGCCCATTGCAATTTATGAACAAAATTAATTAAAATAAAAAAATTATTTGAAAACCATTCTATTATTGCAATTTTGAAAACCTTGTTGGTGGATCTAAATCCATAATTAGTCACTTGTAAATATCGTATAAATTTAAGCCACGCTCAAATATAATACAACCTATATCAAAAACTATTTTATTTTATTGTGCGTACTTATTCCGTGAAATTTCCGAGATGTTGCAACAGGGATCCGGTATATCTAATCACATATGATTGCGGTCCCGATCCAAGTGAAACTATGCTTGTCTGTAAGGAACATTTCTTAGAAGAGCCGTTTCAACGATTCGCGACAAAAATTGAAAAGTTACAAGAGTAGACTTAATAGTTGCTGTAAAAAAACTGCAGTTTATGAAATATATCTTTATTTTATTGTTTATTTGTTCAATTCTAATCTTTGGCTTAGACAATGCAAATGGTCAACAACCCCAACTTGCGTCTTACCATGAGATTGCGCAAATATTAGTAGACGATAAAATTCAAAATCAAACTACCGCTTTTATTGCACTTTCATCGACTAGCCCACTAGAAATGAGAGTACCTGCTTCACTAGATGAAAAAATTCATAATAGCAACATAACATCAATTGCGATAACTAATGCAAATAGTTGCGTTTTAGGAGTCGTAAATCAGGCTTGTGTTCTGATAAATGTCATCCAACCATCTCTGTTAGAATCTGGCAATATCACAGAAATTCAAGCCAATGCGAAAGTTATCGGCGATGCTTTGATTGATGATATTAACAAAGATTTTGCTTTGAATGCGGAATTTAATTCAGTATATGTCAATTCTAATGGTGAACTGAGTAATACTCTAGGCACCTCAGGTGCTGTGCAGGGAAATAGAACTATCTCAGTTGTTTATACAATGTCAAAATCTGATTCAAAATATCTTTTTGATGGTTTAGCCGCGATATTGTTACCAGATCAGATCAAAGAAAATGGAGGATTTTTATCCGCTGCACAAAAAATGAGCAACAATCCCAATTCCACTGTTACATTTGCTATAATACCCGAAAAAAATATTTCTATATATCAACTTCAGGTAGCAAACCGTGTTCCAATTAAAAATCAAATCAGTACAGTCAACGCTCTTGATCTCTTAGGTTTAGATAATCTTAATAGGTCAAGTTATTTTAATTCAGGATTCTATCCCTTAAATTCAATTTTACAGGTAACAATATTATCAAATAAAGCAATCTCGATTGGTAGTCATGGAGGGGATCTTATTCCAACTGATGTAAAAAATGGGCAAAAATTTCCAACAGATTTAACAAAGGCAGGATGGTTATTTGACCCAAGTTCTGGCAGTCATATATCAGCAGTATATCTTTTTGGAAAAACATTTTCTGTTACTAAAGACGATTTAATGTTAACAATAGAAAATGCAACAACAAACGTGGATATCTCTAATCAACCTCCCCCATCTCTACCAAATTCTACTACAGATTCTTGGTATGTCATAATAGGAATACTTGTAGCAGCAGGTGTGGCAATTTACATATTTCTTAGGAAGCGATAACAACTATAAAATTAAAACTGCTGCAGCAAAAACAGTAGTCCAACGTCCTTGCGGATCGCCCACTGCGCTCTGGGTAATATTTCTTGTTTTATAGATTTCTCCAGAAATTTTCCATTGTTTTCTCTTTTCATCCCAGCTTTTATCTATATCAAATTTTATTCCAAGTGAGGAACCAAGCATTTGAGCAGCAATGTCCTCAGCATAATCTCCAGCTTCCTTTTCCGTTTCACCAAATGATTCGTATTCTGAGAGATATCCATACTTGTTTTTATCAGCAGGTTCTGCAATGCCTACAGAAGCTGCCATAAGTCTGTGAGGTTCATTACTTTGTTGTCTAGCATAAATTACAAACTGAACACTTCCTGGCCTAATCAATTTTAATCCCTCTATCCTTGAGATTACTTTGGCCCCTGGTGGAAAAATACTAGATATTAAAACCAAGTTAGTATTTGCAATGCCTGCATCTCTAAGTGCATATTCAAAACTAGTAAGCTGATCCTTGTGGACACCCTTACCGCGCGTAAGAAATAATTTTTTTGCCACAAGATCGAGCACAATCCAGTTCTACCAAGAGATCTTTAAATATTTATGGAGTTCAAGAAATTATTTCAGCAATTTTAAAGTATCAACGATTTCTTTTCCATGCATTTCTACATAAATATCACGAAAAACTTTTGTAATTTCACCTTTTTTATTAATGACAAATGTACATCGTTTTGCCAAACCTGCCAGATTGAGACCAGCATAAGTTTTACAGACTTTTTTTTGTGGATCACTTAAATGTAAATATGGAATACCATATTCTTCGACAAATTTTTTTTGATCCTCTACAGTGTCTACAGATATAGCGAATAAAACAGTGTCTAAAGCAACTATTTCAGGATAGGCAGAAACTATTGATTGTGCCATCTTAAAGACTTTTTTTGAAGGACATGCAAACAAGTGGTTTTTAGGGTAAAAACAAAGAACCAAATTTTGCTTATTTTTATAATTGCTGAGTTTTACTATACTACCATCATTTGCTTGAAGTTCAAAATCTGATGCAATATCACCTTGTTGCATAGTTATTATTTCCGTATCTTGTTTAATACTATTTTGATTATATTTTAAAATGAGCATTTTCATCTTGTAATCTAGATATGAAAAGATTTTTTGAAAGTTTTTTTATATCGATTTACAGCTTTTAAGATAATAGTTCTTGCATTGGTAGCATTTCGCCATCCCACTATCTCGACTTTTTTTCCTTCTAAATCTTTGTAGACTTGAAAAAAGTGAGCAATCTCTTTCAAGTGATGCGATTCCATATCAGAAATGTCCTTAAAATCGAAATATCTTGGATCATTTTTTGCAACACATACAACTTTGTCATCGATTTTATTAGAGTCCTTCATGCGTAAAATACCAATGGGACGTGATTCAATTAAAACTCCAGGAAATGTTGCATTTGTAACCATTACTAACGCATCTAATGGGTCTCCATCTTCTGCCAAGGTCTGTGGAATAATCCCGTAATCTCCCGGATAGTGTAACGGCGAGAACAAAACTCTATCAAGTTTCATCAAATTGTTTTTTTTATCATATTCGTACTTATTCTGTGATCCTTTTGGTATCTCAACTATCACATTTACAATAGATGGGACTTTGTTTCCAGTTTCTATATCATGCCATAAATCCATACAAAAGATAGAAAGATTTACCTATTTATTTGACATTTACGGGTAAAATCACATGAAATCAGCCTTCATACGAGGCCCAGCTGATGTAGGTATCAAAACCGTTGAAAAACCTACTGTAAGAGACGGAGAAATTTCTGTTAAAATGTGTGCATGCGGTATATGTGGATCAGATTTAGAGAAAATTTATGGTCAATATACGCAGCCCTCAATGAAATTAGGACACGAGCCTTCCGGAATAGTTACAAAGGTAGGAGCAAATATCAATAACTTTAGAGAAGGTGATCGAGTTTTTGTCCATCATCACGTACCCTGCAATTCCTGCCATTTTTGTACACACGGTAATGAAACGATGTGTGAGAAATATTCTGAAACGAACATCTTCCCCTGTGGGCTTGCTGAAGAGTTTGTAGTACCAGAATGGAATGTACTAAATGGAGGAGTAATAAAATTACCACCTTCAATATCATTTGAGGAAGCGGCAATGATTGAACCGCTTTCATGTTGTATCAGAGCGTGGGATAAAATCAAAATAAAGAAAGATGACTCGGTAGCAATTTTTGGGATGGGTCCTACTGGTCTCATGCATGTAATGCTAAGTAAAGTTTATGGGTTAAAGGAAATTTTTTGTTTTGATTTAAATGATTTTAGATTAAATTTTGCAAAAAAATTTTACGTCACAGAATCTATAAAATCAACTGATTCAAAAGCTTATCAAAAGATACTTTCATACACGCAAAATAGAGGAACCGACATTGCAATTGTGGCCACAAGCAGTATTAATGCTATTACTCAAGCCATCGAGTTTGTAAGAAAAGGTGGAACCGTAATTTTGTTTGGCGTTCCCACAAAAAATGCCAGACTTCAACTTGATATAAGTATGGTTTATTCAAAGGAAATCACAATTATTCCAAGCTATGCAGCAACTGAGAAAGAGACAATGTTAGCATTTAATTTGATCCTGGATAAGAAACTAGATGTAAAAAGACTAATAACACATCGATTTGATCTAATGGAATCAAAACAAGCACTAGAATATGCTCATAAGGGAAACGATTCTATGAAAATTATCATAACGAATTCAGAAAGGCTTAACTAAGGCATTTTTTGGAACTTTGTCATGGACTGGGGATTAAAGAATAGAATCTCTCGCATAATAAAACCACATAGTGGTCGAGGTGTCATGTTAGCTGTAGATCATGGGTACTTCCTTGGACCAACAGAACGTCTTGAGAATCCACGACAAACAATTCAACCGTTATTGCCATATGCGGATTCATTAATGCTGACACGAGGAGTTTTACGAACCTCAGTGGATTCGAGATTTCCTATACCAATAGTTCTCAGAGTGTCTGGAGGTTCAAGCATTATAGGAAAAGATCTTTCAAATGAGAAGATAACAACATCTGTAAAAGAAGCTATTCGACTCAATGCTAGTGCCCTTGCTCTTTCAATCTTTGTAGGAGCACCATATGAGCACGAGTCCCTTGTGAGTTTAGGAAGACTTGTAGATGAAGGAGAAGAAAACGGAATACCAGTTCTTGCGGTGACAGCTGTCGGAAAAGAACTTGAAAAACGCGACGCAAGATATCTCTCACTTTCGTGCAGAATTGCAGCTGAATTTGGGGCTCACATAGTGAAAACATATTTTTGTGAAAATTTTGAAAAAGTCGTTAATAGTTGTCCTGTCCCTGTAATAATAGCAGGAGGACCGAAATTAAATAGCGAGCTAGAGGCGTTACAATTAACTTATGATGCATTGCAGGCAGGTGCAGTAGGAGTCGACATGGGAAGAAACATTTGGCAATCAGACTTCCCAGTACCAATGATAAAAGCAGTTCGTGCACTAGTTCATCAACGAGTTACTGTAAAAGAAGCGAATGAGATATTTATTAAAAATAAAGAATATGAAAAATCACCTAAGAAACAATCTATTACGACTGACATTCCCACAACAAAAACTAAAATTAAATCACCTCGAAAAAAAACTAAATAATCTAGTCTGACATTTTAGAGAGGTGAACATGAACTATCTTCCATTTGTCAGATTTTATTAAAACAAATGTCGCCCTGCTTAACATAGAAATGTGTTGTCCTCTAAAGCTGTAGTTATCAACGATCATACCACTCTGCTTTAATTGAAATGTTGCAATTGCACTATTTTCAAAGAGATCTATTTTAGGAGAAATTATTTCATATTCATAATCTGATATGCTAACAAATCGTAATTCCTGCAGTGCGATAGTTGTTGAATAATCTTTTAGATCAAATGGCGGTATGTCACTATAACTTGAAAATCTTGAATCATTAAGTTGTATTGCTGCCAGTGGAGCAAGATTTTTTG
>CAZHDX010000037.1:0-11310 GCA_964531195.1 uncultured Nitrosopumilaceae archaeon | reverse complement strand
ATACCACAGATACACCTTGCAAGTGCGGCACTTGGAAAAGTATCAGAAGAACAATATGTCAATATTAGAGCCGAGGTGTGGAATCTCTTTTTTAGAATGACAACGGCTGCCTTTGTCGTTGGAGCTGTAGTTTCAGGTACTATGATTTGGCTTTGTTGGCGATTCCGAGAATCACATCCCAAAAATAAAAACTTTAGAACAAGATGGGAAGGAATGGAAGACCCAACTGCTGGAGAGAGTAGTGGTCATTAGATGGGTCATGATACATCAGAATGGGTTTTTGTTGGAATAGTTATTGCTATTTTAGTTTATGTTGGGGTTGATTCATGGAATATTGAAAAACTTTTAGAAGATGTTCCAGCTAGTGCAGAAACGATCAAGGTCACAGGTCAACAGTGGTTTTGGAGCTTTGAACATGCGGATGGAACAAAAGAAATTAGTACTCTTCATCTAAAAAAAGGACACGCTTACAAATTTGAAATCTATTCCAAAGATGTAGACCATTCCTTTAACATTCCTGATTGGGTAGTATTCCAAGATGCAATCCCTGGAAGAATTAACCATGCATGGTTTTCACCAGATCAAACTGGCGAATTTCCAATCCAATGCAGAGAATATTGTGGATTATTACATTATAACATGAGAGGTTCTCTTATTGTAGAGGATGACAAGTCATCATGATCAAAAACATTTTAATGACTTTGGAGCTACTTGAGAACAAGGAGAGAATAGTTTGGTACTAGAGTTACAAAAGCCAAGGCCTGTTTGGCAGATAATGTTTTCAACACATCATACTGATGTTGGCTATCTGTACATTGTAACTGGTCTTGCATTTTTGATAATGGGTGGTGTCTTGGCAGTAATAATCAGAACACATTTGTTTTTCCCAGGCCAGGGATTCATAATTTCTGACTCGGTTACTTTCAACAGAATATTTACTGTCCATGGAACTACAATGTTATTTTTGTTTGCACTGCCATTTGCTGCAGGTGTAGGTAATTATCTGGTTCCTTTGATGGTCAGATACAAAGACATGGCATATCCAAAATTAAATGCAGTTGCCTTTTGGATGAATCCAGTAGGTGGAGCATTGATCTGGCTTGGATTTGCTGATGTTACTTGGATGGCATATGCTCCTTATTCTGTTATCAGGGCGCCAGGTCCAGCAGCAGATATGTGGATATTTGGATTAAAGATTCTTGGTGTATCATCTATTTTATCATCGATTAATTTCGTCGTAACTATTCTCAAGTGCAAACATCCTGATCTACCTCTACGAAAAGTTCCGTTATTTGCTTGGTCAATGCTTACAGTATCAGTTATGACACTAGTAGCGATGCCTACTTTTGCAGCAGCACTTGTCATGCTACTCACAGATAGACTTGGTGTATCAGGATTTTTTAATCCGTCAGTGGGTGGAGATCCAATAGCATATCTGCATTTATTCTGGTTTACATTCCATCCTGAGGTTTACATCTTCTTATTGCCTGCAATTGGTATGATGTATGAACTCATTCCACGATTCTCAAGAAAACCACTTTTCAGTTCTGGATCTGGAGTATTTGCATTTGTAATGCTAGGAATGATTGGATTTGCTTCATGGGGTCATCACATGTATTCCACTGGAATGGACTTTACTGAAAAAACTGTATTTATGATAGGAACGCTAGCTGCAGTGCCTGCATCAGGAATGCATGTCTTTAACTTTTTGGCAACAATGTGGGGTGCAAGGATTAGATTTGCTGCACCAATGAAATTTGCTGTAGGTGGAATTGCATTATTCTTTTCAGCTGGAGCAGGTGGTGTGCTTAATACTGCAATGCCTCTTGATTTTATCACGCATGGAACTTATTGGGTAGTCGGTCATATGCATCTGTTCCTTACTGGAACAATTGCATTTGGTTTTGTCGGAATGATGTATTACATGTTCCCTCTACTGACAGGAAGAATGTACAACGAAAAATGGGCAAGTGTTCAATTCATCATGATGATGTGGGGCACAGTCCAAGTCTTCTTTACTCAACACATTCTTGGATTAGAGGGAATGGCAAGAAGAATCTATGACTATCCACCGGAATTTTCTTCATGGACTGAATTAAACCAGATTGCAACAATAGGTGCATGGATTCTTGGCGGAAGCTTTGTCATTTTCATTGCTCAGCTAATTTACTACTCTGCAAAGGGCAAGGAAGCTAATATGGACGACCCATTCAACTTGGGCGGAAAATACTACTATCCATATCAAGCAAAAACGCCTCATCATGTAGGGTATTGATATGAGTCATTCTGAACACCCAGACCTGATTCCTAGGACAACCCCTAGAAGAGTAGGCAAAATGCTTGCCATTTTGATCGGAATAATGGTAGTAGGTGGAATCATATTTTTTGCAAATTATCCATTTTGGAATTCATACCTTCCAATTGCAGGAAGAATACAAGAGGGTATAACACCTGGTAACGGCGGTGGTCCTGTTACATCGACGGGAAAAACAATTAATATTTCTCTAAAGTTTGTAGAGGCTCCTGACTTTAAGACATATGCATTTAATGCGTTATCAGGATCCGATCGAAATCCGGAGATTCATGCAAGTGTAGGTGACAAGATTGTCTTTAAAGTTACAAACGGTGGAAAATCATTTCATGCATTTGCTGTTACCGAGTCAAAAGAAGGACCAGGACCAGCTATAGATGGAACTACTGTGGGTACAGCTGATAACCCCATGAAACCAGGATCTGACGGTGAAGCAACCTTTGTTCCCTCAAAAGCTGGAGAGTATTACTATATTTGTGCAGTTCCAGGACACAGAGAATTGGGAATGGAGGGAAAGATTGAAGTTTCAGAAGCATCTTCTGGAAGTGCTTCATCTGGAGCCACTGTAAAAGCAACAGGAAATAAAGTTGAATTCTCCTTGAGCTTTGTGATGAGCACTGATTTCAAAGACTATGCATTTAATGCATTAACCGGACAAGCAGGACATAATCCAGACATTAAGGTAAAATCTGGAGATACTGTCACAATTCATGTCAAAAATGATAGCAAGTCATTCCATTCATTTGGAATAGTTGCAGATCCTGACAATCCATCAGACGTTTTATGGAGCTCAGCATTCAAGTCTCCAGACAATCCTATGAAACCAGGTGAATCGGGCGATGTTACATTTGTAGCTGGAGCACCCGGCACATATCACTACATCTGTACTGTCCCAGGTCATGCCGCGTTAGGAATGGACGGCAACTTTATCGTAGAATAATAATGTATTTCAAATATCTGGCGCTTGCCTCTCTTGTAATATTATATTCTTTGATGTTCATCGGTGGATACCTTCAGGCAAGTGGACAAGGACTTGCATGTCCCGAGTGGCCGTTGTGTCCAAGTGGTTTTCTTCCTACTGATGAATACTTGACAGAATGGATCCACAGGTTGGTTGCAGCAACAACAGGAGTGTTAATTGTTGCAATGGCAGTAGGAAGTTGGAAAATAAAAAACTCCAACACAAAAATAAAGATAACTGGAACCTTGGCTGGTGTTTTAGTTGTTGCACAGATTACCCTTGGAGCAATAGTAATAGATACTAAATTGCATGCTGTAATAGTTGCCATTCATAATGGTGCAGGGGTTTTGCTTTTTGCGATGACTCTGCTTACTACATTATTTGCTTTTAGATTGGCAAGATCGCCAACTATACAAACTAAGGTTTAGCTTTAATTTTTTTCCTTGAAATTAAAATCCAAGCAAATATTGCAAGACATCCCAATCCTCCAGCAGAAATAACATACACAAAGATTGGTCCAAAAACGTTTAAAGCTGCAACATTAAATTTGTAAGTGTAGGTCTCACCATTTTTCCCAACATCATACAGGTCTACTTCAACTATGTGATTCCCAGATTCGTGAAAAGTGTAGGTAGTTTCCCAGTGACCTCCGTTGTAGCTCTGAGGTGGTATTGTATCAATTAATTGATCATTATAAAAAATTCTTATTCCCATCCTAAAGTGATCTACTTCGCTTGTTTGAGTGTCAAATGAATTTAGATAATTAGCAGATGAATCATAGTTTAAGATTCTGAATTCAAGTTTAAATGGTTCGTTTGCAGCAGGAATTTCTGGTACTGTTGCAACCTGCACCTCATAATTACCAATTGCTTCAGAATTAGAATTTAATTGAGAATGTGCGCTTGCATTATGAATTATTGGAATTACTAGAGAGCTTAAAAAAAACAACAATAAAATGTAACCAGATTTTGGCACTGTCTTATTTTAACAGTTCTCTAATATATTGTTACAAAATGGTTCGATCATTGAAAATTAGCAAAAGCTTTAAATCTTGTTTGAGAAGAACGGGGATTAGATGAGTACCGTTAGTAAAACAATTGATATCAAGGCTAAAGTATCAAACGTTTTTACCTATTTTGCAAGACCAGAGCACATCTCTGATCAATTCGAAGAAAGAGTAGGAATGACTGTAGTTCCTATGGATGTGAAAGCAGGTATGGGTGTTGGAACTTCCTTTAGAGTAATAGGAGATTTTGACGGTAAAAGATTAGAGTGGGATTGCGAAACTACAGAGTTTATCCCAGAAGAGAGAATAGCTGCTAAAATGATAAAGGGTCCTTTTAAAAAATGGGATATTGTAGTTGAATTCAAATCATTACAGGAAAGTCTAACAAAACTTACAATGACAGTAAACTATGAAATGCCATTAGGACCACTAGGAGGAATTTTAAACAAAATCAAATTTGCAAAGACAGCAGAAAAAGGAATGGAAACTGCATTGTACAAAGTTCGAGGTCTCTTAGAAGGAAATGGTTCTATTCCAGTATACATTACACTGGATGCATATAGAAAACTTTTGGCAGAAAAAGAGAAGATGAATAATGCACCTGTTTCTACTGTACTGACAAGAATATTAGAAAAATATTCTGAAATCGAGACAATTAAAAACTAAAAATTAAATTTTAAGTCAACTCAAGTTTAAATATTGAACTTTGTGTCTGCTATTTTGCGGGTCTATGGCTCAGCCAGGTAGAGCGAGGGACTCTTATGATCTTTCAGAGAAATCCCTATGTCGTGGGTTCAAATCCCACTAGACCCGCTTCATGTAGATAATACAGTTTTTCCTCATCTCCTGCGTTCAAATCCAGTGATTCAAGTGAAAAGAAAAATAAGTTAGAAATCCGATAGATAGCCGATAATGAGGTTGGTAAATTAAATTGCAAACTGAAGCATTAAAACTAGTTTTCTCTGATAAAAAATACATTCTCTTATCGATTATGATCTTTGCTGGACTTTTTGTTTTACTTTCAATAGCTTCAGGATTTATTTTTCTTTCCCCTGTTTTGATTTTTTATGTTCCTGCAAGTTCTATTCTAAATTTTTCGTTAATTGTTATAATTGGAGCTTTATCAGGAATTGTTGTTAGTCTCAACATATTTCGTATTCGTTCAATGCATGATGGAATTAGAAAGTCTGGAACTGGATTCCTGGGCTCCTTAATTGGTGTAAGCTCTGGAGCATGCAGCTGTGGTCCTATCGGATTTTCTCTAGTGTCGAATTTTGGTATACTAGGAGGAACTCTTACAGCATTTCTTGCAAACTATGAAATTCCATTGCGCTTAACTTCTATTGCTATTCTATGTTTCTCATATTATTTTTCCACCAGAGGATTAACCACACAGTGTAAAATTACGAAATAATTGTCTGAGTTTTTGGTAAAATCATGCTAATGTAAGCATTGGCAGTCTTCTAGTTTAGTATCAAATGTACAATCATGTGGTCCTTCCGACTTGGCATCAGTGGGAATTTTTTTCATGCATTCATCATGTCTACCTTTTTTACAAAACCAACAAATAGTTTTTGTAGAATCAGTTTGAGGATTTGTCTTCATAGAATTCCCTCATGATTTAAAATACTGTTACATCTCCAGGGGCAGGGGAACTACCGCGCATATTTTCGTGGTATTCCATAAATTCTTTATGTGTCTGTTCTTGATGTTTTCTCAATTCATCAATATTTTCAAATGTTCCATTGCAGATATAGCATTTTGGCTTGTGTTGGTCTACCATAGATAGTACCATATACATGATGAGACTGTTGATGTAATTGAATCTTTCAGATTAGATCTTCATAAGCTTGCAGATTACAAAAATTAAATCGGAGTTAGCCATTCTGTAAATCGTTTGTCCTTTCCCATTGCTACATCTAAAAAGCTTCTCTGAAGATTTCGTGTTATTTTACCTGGTTTGCCATTACCTATTACTATGTTATCTATCTCTGTGACTGATTTTACTTCAGCTGCTGTTCCAGTCATAAACACTTCATTAGCAACATAAAGATCCTCTCTATCGATATTAGTTTCTGTTACTGGTATTTCATATGCCGTTGCAATTTTAATTACACTATCCCTTGTAATTCCGTTTAGTATGCCAGCATTTAGAGGAGGAGTAGATATCTCTGCATTGTTTACAAGAAAAATATTTTCTGCACTCCCTTCGGCCACCTTACCCTGATAATTTAACATGATAGCTTCATCATAACCATCCTTTAATGCTTCTACTCTTGCAAGTGCTGCATTTGCATAATTCGATGCTGCCTTTGCTTGCATAGGCTGCGATCTAGAATCTATTCGCAACCAACTTGAAACCTTGCACCTAGCACCACGTGTCTTTCCAGCACTTGACTCGCCAAGTTTCCATTCCCAACAGGCAATTGCAACTTCTATTTTATTTGGAGTGGGAGTTAAGCCGAGCACACCGTAACCATAGAATGCTATTGGCCTGATGTAACATTCTTTTAGCTTGCTTGCCTTGACTGTTTTTATTATGGCATCAGAAATCTCACTTTTTGAATAGGGCAACTTCATTGAATACATTTTGGCAGATCTGAACAACCTGTCAATATGTTCTTGTAATCTAAAAATCATTGAACCCTTTGGAGTGTTATAGCATCTGATCCCCTCAAAAACTGCAGTTGAATAATGTAGTGCATGAGTAAGTACGTGTACTTTGGCGTCTCTAAATGGTACAAGACTACCATTCATCCAAATTTTTCCTTGCTCTTTCATAGAAAAGGAAACACAGATTGGTAATTTAAAGAATTAATACCGTTTGCAAATAATTCTTCAATGCATTCATCTCTGTTGCACGAATAGATTGATACCTTCCTTCACTTGTCCAAATACTTTATACGAGGATTTTAAGAATTGTTATAGAGTTTTGAAAAACCTCGTAATTGCCAAGTTTGGGGGAAGTGCAATAGGAATTGATGGTAGATTAATTCCTGTTATCATTAAGAGGATTAATGAATTGAAAAAAAATTCCAAAGTGATTGCTGTTTTCTCCGCTCCACTGACAGAACAAAATGGGAAACAGAGATCTCTTACTGACATTGCGTTAGAAATTGGTCAAAAAGCTCAAGAGGGATATTCGTTAGAAGTTGATGAATTAAAAAAACCATATCAGAAAATTCTTGCATATGTAGATAAAAAATATCAAAACGATTGCAAAATCAAGATCAATTCTTTTTTGGATAAGGCATATGATTCACTTGAAGTAGCAAGTCAAAAAAAAGAATTTGCAGATGAAACAAGATCTAGAGTCCTTGCATATTCTGGAGAGATTTTGATGTCATATGTAATGGATTATGTTCTAAAAAGCGCAGAAATTAATTCAGGTGTGATTGGATTTGACATTTGGCCCATTATAACTGATAAAAATATCGAATCTGCTAACTTTCTTGCTGCAGAATCCTCAAAAAAAATTGATCCGATTGAGAAATTGTTGGAAAAAAATGATGTATTGGTCATCGGTGGATTTATTGGAAAAACAATGGATAACTTGGAATCTACATATGAAAGAGGTGGCTCTGATAGAACTGCTGCAGATCTTGGTATATTGTTTAATAAAAAATATACCACAAAAATTGATTTTGAAAAAGACAATAATGTGTTATCTGCAGATCCGCGAGTTGTAAAAAATGAACTGGAAAACATTGGACAGCTCTCATATAATGAGGCCAGAATTGCTGGAATGTTTGGAATGAAAATACTTGATCCAATTGCAATAAAGGAAATAGTAGAAAATGGTATTGACATACCTATAATAATCACAGATATGAATCATCCAGACAAATTTACTACCATTGAAAGAAACCCTAGTAAAAAAATTGAGCATCCTTTAAAGATCGTTACAGGCAAAAAGAAATGCGCAATACTTAGAATAGAAAGTGTTGCTGCACAAAATTTATTCGAATCTCTTGAAAGAGAAAAAAGATACAGTGAATTTGTAGTATTGTCGCCTTATACAAAAGATGATATCGAATTTACAAGAATACTTTTCCTTGATGCAGATTATGTGAAACGAAATGAAAGATACATCTTGGCATTTGATCCATTAGCTTCAATTACCTATGATCGTGGAGTTATAACCTTAATAGGAGATGAAATGTGGCGCATTCAGCAGATAGCCTCAAAGGCCAGCTCAAAGATAGGGGAAGCTGGTTTAAACATATTAAATATGGATGCACAGGAAGAAACTTCAAGAATTATTATAGTGATAGAAGATACTGGAAACAATATAGAAAAAGCAATTGCTGCAGTTCATGCTGAAAGATCAAAGATAGCCTTTGTATAGAAATATTTAGACGAAATTACTTTTTCCTTTTTCTACGAGCAGCGCGTTGATCTGCAACCCTAGAATGTTTACCTTTTTTTCTTTTTACCATGAGATAGGTGGTAAACTGACACTAGATAATTTTTGCTTTTATCAAATTGTTATAGCAATAATCACATTTTTTAAATTAAAAAACACAAGCAATGACCCCTACAATCCATCCATTGTAGAGAAGTCACAGTGGGTTTGTTCTTGGGCCTCTTATCTAGAATCAGCCCGGCGTTACCCATAACACGCGCTACCATATTATAGACGGAGGCAATATTTAGACTTGATCTATATAGATCCATTAGATTCATTTTCTGCAAATCAGACAAAATGCATCATTCATCGAGCATTTGGTTTTCAGAATGTGGAGATACTCTCATGATCGATTTCGGATCAATTCTACGCATGCCTTAAATTTATTATTGCGATCCCAAAATCATGTTAATTCTCATGGTTGATTTAGTTGACTGATTTTATGCAGGGGGAGCTTTTCAAGGATAAAAACACAAATCATGTTTTGCAATATATCCCCGAGGTAGGCCTTGTGCACAATGAATCACTATGTAAAGAAATTACTGGCTGTATTAATTTTCAACAAAATAATTAAAAAACTATAATAGTTCTTTTATCAAATCTGCAGCTTTTTGAGCGCCGTTAATATTCGATTGAATTCTTTTTTCATTAATTTTTTCTAAAATCAAATCTTCAAGCCTGTGAAGATCATTAAAAGAGAATCCTACCTTCTTTGCATTTTTTTCTTGCTCAAAATGATCTTTTATTGGTATAAAAATTCCTGGCGTTCCATAATGTATAGATTCGTCAATTGTTGATTTTCCTGCAAGGGAAATTAACAAATCTGCTGCGTAAATAATTTCATGTAAATTATTTACAAAGCCCAGATTACGCATTTTATCAGTATCAATCTTGAGAGATGGTCCAGAAACAATTACAAAATCGATGTCAAGTTTGATTTTATCAATTATTTCCAATATTTTATCAATCAAGAACTTTCCCGCTCCAGTTCCACCAACACTTACAACAATTGTTTTTTTATTAAAGGAAAATTTTTTTCTTAGTTCATCTCTGCTATATTGAGTAGTTCTTACGATCGGTCCTACTCTTCTTATATTATCTTGGTCTGGACCTTCTTCAGGAATGATAACTAGACTACATTTTTTGATTATTTCATTCATTGAACGATTCATTTTTTTTTCAATCAAAGAGCCTATGCCGTTTACAAATTTTGTATGTAAAATATCAGTAATTAGAACTGTCTTTATTTTATTTTCTTGAGCTATTGTAAGTGATGCAAAATCTTCATCACTTATTACTAGATCAGGATTTTCATTTTTTAGCAGTTTTGATGAAATAACCTTACATTGCTTATAATATGAGTAATATTTCAAAAGCCATCTTAATGAATCTTGAAGCTTTCCTTTTTTAACTATAAAAGGTGGTGGTAAATACACATCTTCTGTATCAAAACCATGATCTAGAAATAATTTTGATGCACCCTTCCCACTAACAAATTTCATCGAAGCATCACCAAGATATTTAGAAATTGCAATGTCCCGTGTTGCATGACCAAGGCCAATTGGACTGGAAAAGAAGACTGTTCTGTTCACATTTAAAATTCGGTTGATGATAATTTCTGCTTTTTTCTTTTCCTTATGAAATTCTCAAAGTTTAAATCCATTTTTAATTGGAGCTCTTATGGGTCCATAGTCCAGCCGGTTATGACGTCGCCCTTACACGGCGAAGATCCAGGGTTCGAATCCCTGTGGACCCATTCCTTTATAGGATGTGGAACCTACAAGAAATTCTCTATTTTGACATAATTTTGCTGTGGGAATAAGATTGAATCTGTAATCAAACTTGCAGTAAGCTTGGTAATCACAAATATCACATGAACCTAAGTTATGAAAACATTTCCTTTACCATGCATAGATATAGTAATTTCTTGAACATTCTTCAAACCGATGCGATGGCAAAAGCTAAATCAAAAACAAAGACTGGATCAAAGTATAAAAATCCAAGAAATACGACCTGTGACCTGAAAAATGGTCTACTCACCTTTTTAATAGAATATCAAGCTTAAACTATTAGTTAGTATCAAAATTATTTTGATTTCTAATTTTTCTTAATTTTTTCAAAAAGTTTAATTTTAAAAAATTAATGAAAGGATTTTTGCAGCTCAGACTTTCATAAATTTGAAATACAGTTAATATGAATATGACCTGACTATATTCAAGAAAGTCAACTCTGCAAACACTATAAACAATATAAAAACTATTGATAGAGGATAAATGCAAGAGTTGGTAAGAGGTATGCAATGGGTGGAGGGACAAAAATTTTCATAAAAAAATTACTAGTTGCAACATTGATGGTTCTAATTTTCCCAATATTTGCAAGCAGCGGAATTGCAGCAGAACCGCAAGGTTCTGATAAAGCTAATGCTAATAACAAGATAAAACACGTTCTGCTTATCTCTGTTGACGGGCTGCACCAATCCGATCTAGATTGGTATGTCAGTAACCATCCAAACTCTGAGCTTGCAAAGATGGTCAAAGGCGGAGCGGAGTACACAAACGCACACACTGTCGTCCCATCGGACTCTGATCCCGGCGGCAGCGCGCTGATGACAGGCGGCGACCCGC
>CAZHDX010000036.1:0-11350 GCA_964531195.1 uncultured Nitrosopumilaceae archaeon | reverse complement strand
AAGTCTAGCATTAAATATTATTAACTTTTTATAGATTTATTAATAATATTGACGAAAAATATGTGTTGAATGCAGATAAAAATATTGCAATATTGGCGATTTCTTTAGTAATTCCTCTCACCGCTTTTTCACTTTGGATATCAGAACAAAACCATGCTGAAAGTTCTTCTGGTAGAGGACATAAAATTCTCGTGACATTTTATCCAATTTATCAATTCACAAAAGCTGTCGAAAAAGATAATTTTGATGTTTCAATAATAATACCACCTGGAATTGAACCACACGATTGGGAACCAACAATTCAGGATATCCAGAAAATGAAAGATGCAGATATGATAATCATAAATGGCGCTGGTTTGGAATCTTGGATTACAAAAGTAACTGCTGCAAATCCCAATATTATGATTGTTGATGCTAGTGTTGGTATACCCTTATTAGAGCTAGAATCTGCTGGGTTTAATAAAAATGCTAAACAGGATCCCCATATTTGGCTTGATCCGATTCTTGTTAAAAAACAAATACAAAACATTGCAAATGGTTTGATAAAACTTGACTCGAAAAATGCAACTTATTACCAAACTAATGCAAATGATTATAAATTAAAATTAGATATGCTTGATAGAGAAATCAAGTCAGATCTCTCAACATGTAATAAAAAAGATTTTCTTGCATTTCATGATGCATTTTCATATTTTTCACAAGAATATGGTTTGCATCAGCATACAATAGTGGGAGGTCTTGATCCTGAGACTGAACCAACAGCACAGAAATTACAACAAATAATAAACGATGCACAGAATTTGAAATTAAATATTATTTTTACTGAAGAATCTGTAAATCCACAAATATCCAAAGTCATCGCTGACGCTATACATGGTAAAGTTTTAGTTTTAAGTCCACTGGAAATGACTGACAAAAAATTTGATTATATCACCGAAATGGAACAAAACCTCTCAAATATCAAGGAATCTTTGTGCTCATGAAATTAGCAGAAATCGATAATCTTACTGTAGTCTATGATGATGTTTTAGCTCTTGATAATGTGAGTTTTTCTGTAGAAAAAAGGGATTTTTTAGGAATTATTGGTCCTAATGGTGCAGGCAAGACTACTCTATTTAGCTGTATGCTGGGACTAAGTAACTACCAGGGAGAAATTAGATTTTTTGGATCAAACATCAGGAAATCAAAGGATTATCTTCATCAAATTGGATATGTTCCACAAAAGCCAATATTCGAAAAAAATTTTCCAGCCACTGTAGCAGAAATTGTTGAAATGGGTTTGACAAAAAATCAAAAAAAAGATTTGATTGATAAAATACTCCAAAAAGTCTGGTTGCATGAGCTACGTCACAGAAGAATAGGTGACCTATCTGGGGGCCAGCAACAACGTGTCTTTATTGCAAAAGCATTGATCAATAATCCTCAAATTTTGATCCTTGATGAGCCTGTTACTGGCATTGATTTGCAAAGCAAAGAATTGTTTTACCAAATTTTACATGATCTAAATCAAAAAGACAATATTACTATAATTTGGTCATCTCACGATCTTGATGCAGTTTCTAAACTTGCAACAAAGGTAGCATGCCTTAATAGAACTTTATTTTTTCACGGTATGTCCGAGGAATTTTTCCATAATGAAAACCTGTTAAAGATGTATTCCGAGTCATCGATGCAGATGCATATGCACAATCACGAGGATTAAAATGAGTTTTGAAATTCTCTCTTATGCCTTTATGCAACGAGCATTAGTGTCAGGCATAGCTATTGCACTGATGTGTTCTGTGGTAGGATTATTTCTTGTCTTACGGAGGCATTCTCTTTTTGGCGATGCATTAGCACATTCTGCCTTTGGAGGAATAGCAGTAGGATTGTTTCTTGGAATTTATCCAATTTGGACAGCTTTTATCATATCAATATCTAGTGCACTTGCTATTACAAAGATTAGACAAAAATTTCAGATTTCTGGAGATGCCATGGTAGCAATTTTACTTTCATCTGGTCTTGCTATGGGTGTTATTTTAATCAGTTTTGCAGGAGGTTTTACTGTGAACCTATTCAGCTTTCTTTTTGGCAGCATATTGTTAATCAGTATGGAAAATACGATCTTAATTTTAGGGGTTGCAGGATCAATACTGATTATAATTTTACTATTATACCGGCAGTTAGTTTACACAACCTTCAATGAAGAACAAGCTAAGGTTAGCGGCATACAAGTAGAAAAGATAGGCTATTTGGTTGTTGTAATTGCAGGAATAACTGTGGTAAGCTCAATGCAACTAGTAGGAATTCTCCTTACGTCTTCTTTAATTGTGATACCTAATGTGACTGCAATATTATTTTCACGCGGATTCAAACAAACTCTAATACTTTCTATGATTTTTGCTGTTTTTTCTTCTGTAGCTGGAATTCTGACTTCTTATAGTTTTAATGTGGCACCAGGTGGCATGATCGTTTTAATTTCAATAGTTATTTTTGGTAGCTCACTTGGTTTTAAATCACTCAAACGAAAGAAAATAATAATTTTAGATAAAAAATCTAAATTGTCCTAATCTTGAAAGTGATATTACGATTGTCAATATAATGAGAAGAACTATTATTGAACCCAGAGGAAATTCAGGTACTTTTGTGGGATTTGTCACAAATGATGAAAACTCTGCACTTGCAAAACTATTCTGATTAATGTTTTCAAATGCTATTGTAATAGGACCTGATGTATCTACTGGAATTGGTACTTTAATGACATTATCTTCTTGGGAATTTGTAGTGGTGCCTGATTTGTGAAAGATCGGCTTGTGATTTGCTATTATTGAAAAGTCAAAATCTACTGCTCCTGCTGTTTGATTTATTAGATATGGATCGAGTACCTTAAAGAAAAATGAAGCAGTAGATCCTGAGATGATTTTTGGAGGATCCCACCTAACACTAACTTTGAACTGGGCATTACTCGTAAATTGTATAATTGGAAAACCTGTTTCATTACTTGGTGATATGGAATAATCCATTTCTGTTTTGGTACCACTTTGCTGGTTTGCTATATTTACAAGCTCCTCTTTGTACAAAATAAGATGAACTATTCTTTCGTCAGAGGAATAATCATCTATAGTTATATCATTATCAGGTAACTTGATCCCATTAACATAAGTATCATATTTTGTAACTAAAAAATCAGCAAGAGACTTTGGAATTTTGATTTCTTGGTGCACCACTGACACTTGTTTAATGTTATCATTTGACCAATTAAATGGCATTATAAAGTCCATTGATTTTTTATTAGCATCATAATGGAAATTATTAATCTGATCGTAATATGCAATAATAGTAACATTTTGGTTGCCATACTCTTTATCATAAATTTTGTGAACAGTTGTTTCAGGGACTGATATGGCTGCGTTATATGATTTGCTAACCTGATTATCGTATGTACCGATGGTTAAGACATTAATCTTGAATCGATACAAACCTCCTGAATTAAAAATTGGACCTTTAATGTCATACTTACCTGTGTGTTGATCTAGTAATCCTGAAAAAACTGCTCCCTCTTCATTTATTGAAATATCTCCCGATTCTTGTGGAATTGTATTAATTAGGAAATTTCCACTATCGCTTTTAAAAATATGACCAAAAAGTGCTTTGTCGCCTTTGAAAGCAGATATCGAAACAGTCGCATCGGAAAATGGTTGTTGGCTCTCTGCATCTATCAAAATGAAGTTTATTTGTGTGCCAACATTGTTATTGTCTATTAAAAATGGAGTAGAGCTAATTGATAAAGTCACATTTCTGTTACCTATCATTGCTGGAGGTAAAGTTTCACTTGCGAGCCCATCTCCATATGCAGGCAAGAATAGAAAACCAAGCAATCCACAAAAGGGTAATAACAAGAAAAATTTTTTATTAAACATTAATAGTTCTATTCTACTAGTTTCTATACTATAAATAAATACTTGAGTTGGTTCTCACTATTCTTAAAGAGAATTGAAAATATCAGCTATGCTGTCTGCTGATCTTTCAATTAATGTTGGATGATATTTGTTAATTATTTTTTGAACAGTTGTTATATTTTTTATTTTGAAGGTCTTTTTTAGATTAATAATTTTAAGTTCAATGATGTTATTTTCTATTAATTGACTAAGATATGTAGATACTGTCGAGGGTGACTTGCTTACCCTTTCAACTATCTCATTGAAAGAAAGAATTTCTGAGGTATACAATGATAACAAAATTTGTCTTGGAGTATCCTGTCTCAAATTTTTTATCAAAATTGATTCTTCAGTAGTAATTCCAAGCGGAAAGAATCTAGTCTGTCTCAAACCTCTTTCCACTTTTACCACTCCATTTTTTTCGAGTTTTCTTGCATGATAGCTTAAAACACCATTCTTCATACCGGTTCCGCGCATTAATTCTCTAAATTTTATTCCAGGATTTTTTTCAATGAGATCAATTATTTGTAAATCTTTATCCATTTCAGTCCCTCCTAAAAACACCTAATGCAAACATCCCAAGAGTTCCGATCATCAGGATGTGTCCCAATTCTGCCGTTGAAAATTCTCCTAGATAATAGGTGTATTGCCATGCGGCATCTATCACAGAAAATACTTCTGATACCACAAACATAGAAAACGCTATCATTGTAAACAATAGTCTTTTTGTTCTATTTTTTGAATATGCAAACGCTGAGATAATACTCAAAAAAATAGCAATACTAACACCACCAAGATGGAGAATTATGTGGAAAACTTGAAACTCATGAGTAATGTGTGGTAGTATAACAGGAATAGCTAATAGTCCAACTACAACAAATATCACGATACTCAACAAAGTAGATTTGCGTTCTACCATCTCATGATATCTAAACATAATCGTAATAGGTCTCTCAGAAATTTAAACGAACTGGTACATACATAGAATAAGATTTTACTTGTTTAATTTTGAATGTACTTTCAATAGAATTAGTTGGTACAACAATCGAATGTACCATTTGTTTTGTTATTCAAATGAATATATGACATTTTAGTTTCATTCCAACATTCCTTTCCCAATTTTTAATTTGTCTTTTTATTTGCCTGCTTTATACTACGTTTAAGATCACTAGCACTTTTTGAATAAAAGAACGCAACAGCAATTAACAATCCTGCAATTGATGGAGCCACCATATCAGCATAGCTGAAACCTAAATTTGGAATACCTGCAGGCAGGGTACCTGTTTGATTCTCTTGATTATTTTGTGATGATGCTGGATTTATAGTCGTTGTAACAACTCCAAGTGCATTTGCACGTTGCTCTGCCATGATTATGTTTCCTTGAGAATCCAGAGTAATCCACTGTACAAAGGAATTTGAGGAAGGAATGTTGAATTCACGGAAAAATCCTGTTCGAGGATCGACTACTGCAATTTTATCTAGAGTATGTTGTGCCACCCACAGATTGTGATAATTATCAAATATCATTCCAAGCGGCAGTCCATGAGAATCAAGAGTATATTTTTTAAAAGTCTTTAAGAGTGGATTAAAAACTGATATGGCATAACCATCATGTTCTGAAACGTAAATGTTACCTGTTTCTGGATCTGCAATTATTCCTGTGGGAGTGGCAAGAGTCACATTCTGTCCTCTTGGGGCATATTCTACAATTTTATAATTCATCGGATTGATACTTGCTATCTTTCCTATACCTTCCGCTATCCATACTAGTCCAGTTGATTTATCCATAGTAATCCCAAGTGGTTGTGCATCGCTACCAAGCTTAATTGAAGTAAAGTTCTTTACAATAGGATCAAATTTTAGCAATTCGTTATTACTATCGATTAGCCAAATATTGTTTGAACTATCAATTGTAATTCCTGAAATAATTCCCTGAGTAGGAACTTTAAAAATATTATTAGTTTTATTATCTGGATTATAATTTCCCAATAATTTTGATACAGGATCTGTATACCATATCATATTACTAGAATCCAGGATCAGAGATGAGACAATATTAATTCCCTCAATTTTATGTTCAATGAATTTTTTTGAATTCAAATCAAATTCAAATATTCTTTGACTTTTGATAAGAGAATCTCCTACCCAAACTACATTTCTTTCTGAATCAAATACAGGATAAAAAGGCAAGCTTCCATTATCAGGCATTTTAAATTCTTTAATGTTCGTATCTAAACTATCTAGTGATGGCTTGACAAGCAAATCAAAGGATCCAACTAAATTAAGTGAATTCTCTTTGTTTTGAATTCCTTCTACTTGCAAATTCCAATGTCCTGGGAATCCAAAAGCTGTACTTGCAGAAAATACTCCTTTAGAGATTTGTTTTGCATCTATTGTATTTGGACCTATTCCCTTATCTGTTTGTGTTAATCTTATTTGCACAGATTTCATGTCTACAAATTTTTTATTAGAATCAAAAAATGAAATTTTAAAATTATTATTTCCTATATAAAACGGATTGATGGCTAATACTATCCTGCTTCCATTTTCAACGAATTTTGTTTCTGTCAATCCATTCTCTAATCCGATGTTATCCGATGAAGCTAGAGCAAATACATTTTGATCTTGGATAGTTTGTAGTTGATCTTGAAATTCACTTGAAGGCACACCAGAATCCACAAGAACAGCAACAGAGGCAATTAAAGCTATTCCTATCAGAGCTTCGATTTTTGTGGTCTTATTAAATTTGAACAAAATAGATTTTGCATCGACTGTATTCTGAATGATCTCGACTCTATTTTCTGTGATTAGAGTTCTAGTTGCATTTAATGCTCGTTTATGTACTATCGTTTGATTGTAAGCTCCCAAAATTATCATTGCTGCTGCTAAAGAAAGTTTCACAATCAAAATTTTGCCATACGTTGACACCAAAGTTAATGCAAGATTATTTTCTAATGAATACAGCAAAAATGGTCCAGTTATTACAATTGCACCAAGAATTGTTACTATAATTGTTGAAAATCTTGGAATCAATATTGATAGAGTAGATAAACCTATATTTTCATTGGCAAGCTGTTTTAGATTTGGCATTAGTATAAAGGCGATATAGAACAAACCGCCAATCCAAATGGAAGCGACCAGATTGTGTATAAAATCAAGTATTAATGGTGTTGTTTGGCCAGTAGCTGCTCCATGACTGATCAGGCTAGTAGTGGCAAGTAAAACTAGACCTATTCCAAATAATCCTGCGACATTCCTTCTATCATAATTAGAACCTGATTTCTTTATCTTCTGATACATTAAAAATGAAAATACAAGCAATAAGGCTGAAGCAATCATTCTAAGAATCCAAATACTACCAAACTTTGTAGATATTGCATCCAATATTCCCGCATTAATTGAATAAGCTTGAACAGATATCATTGCAAAACCAGATGACAATACGATGATCGAACCAATCACCATCAATTCTATCATTTTGCGATCAATTTTTGTTCTAGATTCAGTTAGAGCATTTCCCAACCAAGAAATTTTCGAAATCGGTCTCCATAACCATAATGTTGCAAATGAAATTCCTACCACCATTACCTGACCAATCAATGCAGGAAATCTTGCAAAAGTTTCCGGTATTGAAATTTCTTGATAGGATTTTGATTGTAGTGTATTATTAAAATTCTGAGGAATTGATTGACCTATAGCAAAGACTTTGAAATCTTCAGTTACATGCCCGTCTGTCTGATCAAGAACTTTGGTAGTAATGGTATAAATTCCATTTTTTAGTCCCAAGGATAAGGATACACTTAACGTAGTCTGATCATTATTGATGTAATGCAGATCATTATTTTGTACTTCACTTCCACTAGAATTCAAAACTTTTAGCTGGCTATAATGAATGTCTATAGGATCACTAAAGTATGCATCAACCTTTGTGGGTTGAGATGATAAAGACTGTCCAGAATAAGGATCTGTTTTTGTTACGAATGCATGAGCGTAAGAATTTGGAATGTTTGGTAGCACAAAAATTATTGAAGAAAGAATCAGAGTAAATAAAATAATTTGAGAGGATATTTTTTTGTTAAATTGGATCATTAACACAAACAATAAGCTGAATTAACTATATGGTTCTTACTAAGAATCCCAAACAACAATCTAATTATAATTTTTGATGCTAACTGATTGTAAAAATTAAATTTATCATATGAAACGTGTTCGATATTTGTACTAGAACCTTTTTAAATTATTCAAGGATAATTTGTATGTGAATACTAAAGTTGTAGCATTATTACTAGCAGGAATAATCTCTTCTGGTTTGATATATTCTCATCCTGCATATGCTCACAATTTTGGAGGAGATGAGAGTGCCACGTTCCTTGCAAAGGTTCAAGAAATTAAAACAGAACTACAACAAATATCAGATAATCTTTCTGATCATGAAGTAGTTGCATATTATGTAGATGCCACAGGAGAATATTGGAATGCAAACGATACCAAGGAGATGGGTGAGAGAAATCAGTTGCTGGCAAAAGAAATTCCAGACACATTAGACTCTATATTCATGGTTGCTAATATGACTAATCCTAATTCAACTGATGTTAACGCAAAGATTACACAACTAAATGGTTATTTGGACGAAGCAATTCCAGTAAGAATCGATAAAGATAAACTGGATAATGCTACTGTTAATGCATTGGCTGTTACTTTTGTTTTAAAAGAGGCCCTTGAAAAATATGGTGATGCTATCGAAGCTAATGTTGATCTCAATGATGAGGCAGCAATGAATACAACTGCAATGTCATCATCAAATTCTATGAGTGGAATGCAGTCCATGACAGTTTCAATAAAAGATGAAGATGCTTATGATAATTCCAAAGCATTGGCAGCAACAGCGCAGAATATGTTTGAAGACTTGCAAACAAAATATCCTGATATAGCTCAAAATTCAAAGATTGCAAGTGGGTTTACAAAGCTAGTTAAAGACTTAGATAACAAAGCAGATGCAAATACCATAATGGTCGATGCACACGTGGGAATTCATCCTGATTTGGAAGCTGGATATAAAATTGAAAATGCTGCAGTTCCAGAATTCCCGTTACCTTTGTTATTAATAGTGATTGCATTTTCAGGTTTAATATTTGCAACAAGAATGAAAACAAAAATAGGTCCACGATAAAGTCCATCATACTATGAAAATAAAATTAGCACTTACATTGTTACTAGTAGTTACAGTATTGATAATTTCACCATATGAGGTTAAACCTGCATCAGCTCATCTAACCAAAACATTTGGTAATTATCTTGTTACAGTGGGTTGGCAAAATGAACCAGCACTAACAGGACAGATGAATGCACCGTTAGTTATAGTAAAAAAAGGAAGTGGGGATAACGCTAAACCAGTAATCAATGCATTAGCAAATATGCAAATATCTATCAAATATGGTTCGGTGACAAAGAATTTGGATTTTGTTCCAGACGAGACAACTGATGGACAATATATTTCCACTTTGATTCCAACAAGAGCTGGGACCTATAGTTTAGTACTGAAAGGCAATATAGAAGGCCAGACAATTGATACTGAAATATTGTTAGATGAAGTTTCTAGTGCCGATACCATAAACTTTCCACAAGCAGGATCTGGGAGTACTGATGCAGGATCAGTAGGACCGATCATTAATCAACTTACAAATGATATAGAAGAAGCAAAAAACAATGCTAATTTGGCTGCACAAAACGTCGCAAATGTTGGAAAATCTTTTCAAGAAGTAAAGGATACTACAGATAGATTGTACATGATAAGCATGACAGGAATAGGAATTGGTATTGCTGGAATTGTTATTGCGGTATTTGGTATTTCAAAAAAAGGTGAAAAGTCTTAATTTTGCAAAATAAATCAAAATTTCTTTTTGTATTAATTTTATTACCAATCTTAATTTTACCTGCGTTTGGACAAGAACTACAAACTAAATTGACAAGTGGGGGAACAATAAATGTAGGATTCTTGACAGATCCTGCAAATCCAAATCCTGGTGACCAAACCCAACTTAAAATAAATTTCATTAACAAACAAACTAATGCGGTACAACAACACATAGACTATCGAGTGACTGTAACAAAAGGACAAAATCAGGTCTTTGGAATCCCAACTACTCATACTGCTGAAGGAGCTGTCAGCATACCGTATCAATTTCAAGATCCAGGAGATTACAAGGTTGAAGTCATTGTCGAAGGAATATTATTTCAACCAATCCCACCAGAGAATGCCAATTTTTCTCTTACTGTTGCAAGTGGACAACCAACACAACCTGTCCAACCAAAGAGTGGCTGTCTGATAGCAACAGCTGCCTTTGGATCCGAGCTTGCCCCTCAAGTACAATTCCTACGAGAGTATAGGGATAACACAATTATGGCAACCGTTGCAGGTTCAAGTTTTCTTAATGCATTCAATACCATTTACTACTCATTTAGTCCCAGCGTAGCTGATTCAGAAAGAACACATCCACTATTGCAAGAAACCATAAGAGCAGGTATAGTTCCACTTGTCGGAATTCTTCAGATTGCTAAATTTTCAACAATCGGGACAGATAATCTCTCAGTCTTGATTTCAGGAATAGTTGCTTCTTCACTTATCGGCGCAGTATATCTTTGGCCTGCAGGGCTTGCAATCAGATCTATTAGAGCTACTAAAAAACCAAATCTAAAAATCATTGCTACTATTGGATCTATAGTTTTGTCATTGACACTGATCTCAATTGCCATGGGAAATCTACCGTTTATTATGATAATGACTTCGGCAACTGTTCTGGTTTTTGTGGGTTTTGGTGCCATCTATTTTTCCTTGGCAATTGCAAAGATAGCAAGAAAAACAAATACTTTTTTATCTAGAACATAGGCAGTATAATCGATGAAACCTAAAACAATAGGCGTCTTATTCTTAATTATGACTTTGGTTGGACTAGCAGCATTTGCTCCAAGTGCATTTGCAGCTGATAATTTTCACATTACTATTACTAGAGGAGCTGGAGCAGGTAATACTTGTGCAACTACACACAATTGTTTTGATCCAGATCAAGCGCAAGTTCCAGTAGGTACTACAGTTGAATGGGATAACACTGACAAAGGTCCAACTCACACTGTGACAAGTGGAAAAAGAACTGATGCGAATGCTGGGAGTCTCTTTGATAGTAGTATGATAAGTTCTGGTGGAAATTTCAATTTTACATTCAATGATCCTGGAACATTTGATTACCACTGTAATGTTCATCCATGGATGGACGGACAGGTGGTAGTAGTTTCTGCTGGAGGAACAATGACAGGATCAGGTGGATCAAGTGGAACAGTTCCAGAATTCGGTCCAATCGCATCACTGATTCTTGTAATTGCTGTCGTTAGCGTAATTGCAGTTACTGCAAGAACTAGAGGATTTCTAAAACTCTAAA
>CAZHDX010000035.1:0-11450 GCA_964531195.1 uncultured Nitrosopumilaceae archaeon | reverse complement strand
TCATAATGCTTGTTCCTCCTCTTGCCATATCAGTAAATGAACTTGAATTCTTACTTGATGGCACTGTTGACATAATAAAAAAAATCGCGAAGGATATTTGAGAAAATTATCTTCTTCGCGCTCTTCGAAGTTTTGCCTCAAGATCTCTTATTCTGCGATTGCGGACCGCAATGGATAGCTTTAATCTATTCCCCTCTCGTCTTACCATGTCATGGGCTCTTCTAGCTCTGTTCAGAGTCGCACGCAATGTTATCATTTGTTTGCGTGTTGGCGCAGGTGTAGCTCGTCTTTTTGATCTACTTGATTTTCTTGATCGGTTTTTAGAAGCCATGTGAAACCTCAATCAAAGGAATAATTAAGTATGCCGCAGTGATCGTTTCCCGATAAAGAACGTTTTAACATAACATGTTGATAATTACATAGTAGAGAAAGTCATGCCGCAGATCCGTATCTGTCCGCAGTGTAAAAAAGTATTACAAATCAACGAGATTCACAAATGTGTACAAGGTGATTCTGGACTTACGATATGTGAGAAATGCGGTCAAAAATACAAAACCTCAAAGGTACATATTTGCCCCACAATGATATAGCGCGTCAAATTAATTATAATCGAATAATAGCTGTAAACCTACAAAGGTTTACGGGTTTACAGTTACAATAATTTTATTTAATGGAATATGAAAAACACTTCCATGAATGCAGAACAGATGCTTATTACTCAATGTAAACAAAAAGTTCTATCTGGTCAACAAATTACCCCAAAAGAAGCAGAATCGCTCATTAACGTTTCAGATGAATCACTTGTATCCCTATCAAATGCCGCAAACGAGATTACACGAAAATTTAATGGGAATAAAATAGATGTCGAAGCCTTAATCAATGCTAAAAAAGGACTGTGTCAAGAGGACTGTTCTTTTTGCTCTCAATCGGCATTTTATAAAACAGGCATTGACACTTACAAACTACTACCTCCTGAAGAAATAGTAAAAAATGCAAGGATGGCAAAAAATGATGGAGTCAATAGTTTCTGTCTTGTTTGTGCCTGGCGTGGGCCGTCAGAAAAAGATTTTGAACAAATATGTGAGATTATTAAAAAAATAAATTCTGAAGTAGGGATAGAAGTAAACTGCTCACTTGGGTTTATAGATGAAAAAATGGCATTGCGTCTTAAAGAACTTGATGTAAAAAGATACAATCATAATTTAGAAGCATCAAGAAGTTTCTTTTCACAAATTTGTACTACACACACTTATCAAGAAAGAATGGATACAAATAAAATAATAAAAAAAATAGGCATGGAGTTGTGCTGTGGTGGAATTATAGGGATGGGTGAATCTAGAATGCAAAGACTAGAACTTGGAATTGATCTAGCAGATTTAAACCCAGAAGAATGCCCTATCAACATTCTTGTTACTCAAAAAGGAACACCGCTTGAAATTCAAGATAAAATATCGATCCCAGAGATATTACGTACAATAGCTGTATTCAGGTTTTTAATGCCAAAAACAATACTCAAAATTGCAGGTGGTCGTGAGGTCCATCTTGCAAATGATCAAGAAAAAGTTTTGTTAGGCGGTGCAAATGGAATCATAACAGGAGGGTACCTTACCATAGGCGGAAACACAGTACAAGAAGATATGCACATGATATCTCGAATAGGTCTTGAAACATAAATTTGATTTTGTAACTGAGATCCTTGAGGAAATAAAGACAAGGAATCTTTACAGAAAATTACAAGACAGCCAAGTACGCGGGCCGTATATTATGCATAATAAAAAAAAACTCATCAATCTTTGTTCTAATGACTACCTTGGATTAGATAACATCAGGGTTTCAATCAGGCAATTACAGGCAAGCTCGAGACTCGTTGCCGGTAACGATAGATCATTTAATATTTTGGAAAAAAAATTAGCAATACACAAGTCTCAAGAAGCTTCTTTGATATTTCCTACAGGATATATGGCTAATCTTGGCGTTTTACCAGCAATTACCCAGCGTGAAGATCTAATTCTAAGCGACGAATTAAACCATACAAGTATAATTGAGGCATGTAGATTATCGAACGCCAGAATTTCTATCTATAGACATAATGATATTGATGATCTTTCAAAAAAGATACAACAAAAAGGAAAGCGAAAATTCGTAATTACTGAGGGAATTTTTAGCATGAATGGTGATTTTGCTAACTTGAAGGAAATTTCTGAAATAGCAAGTAATAATGACGCAATTCTTGTTTTAGACGATGCTCATGGAGATTTTGTCGCAGGCAAAGATGGGAAAGGATCAGCAGAGCGATTTGGTGTAGATAAGAAGATTGATGTTTACGTAAGCAGTCTAAGCAAAGGTCTAGGAGCTTTTGGAGGATATATTGCGTCAAAAAATAATATCATAAATCTTATGATAAATACATCAAGACCATTCATTTACACATCAGCATTACCTAGTTTTCTTGTAGATTTTGCTTTAAAGCGATTCAACTCTAACAGAGAGATATTTAGAAAAAAATTATGGGATAATGTGAAAAAGATGCAAGTGGAATTAAGGTTGATGGGATATGATTTTGATTCTTCGAGTCAGATAATACCAATCATAATTGGCGATGAAAAGAAAACGCTAGAGTTTAGCAAATATCTGTTTGAGAAAGGAATATTTGCACAGCCAATAAGATATCCTACTGTTGCTCTAGGTGCAGCAAGAATTCGATTATCTTTGACTGCACACCTTACACAAAGACATCTCGAAAAAATTATCAATACATTCGAAATTGCTGGCAAAAAATTTAAAATTTTATAGAATTATAAAAATAATAATTTTAATAAATTTGCTGAATTTTATGATTTTAAATCAAGTCTTTGTAATCTAAATTATAAAATTTGTTCTCATCGTCCTTAGGCAATTCTGGGTATGTTTTTTTGATTTCAACTTTTTCTTCATTATTTACTTTTTTTATTATTATATCATAACAAGAGGGATGTAATGCTTGACAATTTTCCTCACTGTCATCAGATAAAATATTGTTAATATGATAAAATTCTGGCATTTGTGATTGCGCAAATGATTTATGACAACTGGGACAAATGTTGTTTTGTTTTTGTATAGTTTTTATTTTAATGAAATAGCTAAATTCCTTTTTTTTCTTTGAATTCTTTATACCAAGATGGTCTCCTAATTTATCAAGACCAAAATACTCTCTCATAAACACAGGATTCTATGCAATAACTAATAACATGAGTATGTATCGGTACAAGACACGTTACTTAGGGTACTCCAATATTGACGAAGATGAAAAAACCTTCCATGAGAGAATCAAGATCTAGAGAAATTCGATTTGGAATAGATTTGGAACAAGGTATTAATAAAAAAACAGCAGATCTACTGTATGTCAGATGTCACAGTAGGTATTGCAGCAGTGGCAGGACTAGGATCATTTCTAGCACCTTGCATACTTCCGATGATACCAGCATTTCTTGCATATATTTCAGGTACAACTTTAACTGAACTTCAAAGGAACAATGGAACTGTAAATATTGTTACAAGTAGGATTAACATTTTGCTTAATACGGTGTTTTTTGTCCTTGGATTTTCCGTTGTGTTTTCCGTCGTAGGAATTATTCTCAATAGTGTGTTAACAAGTTCTGCAGCAAATCTTCTTAGCGGATTTAATCATGTAGGAGGAATAATAATAATCGCGTTTGGAGTTTTTATGCTACTATCTAACAAATTAAAAAATCTTAATTTTGAAAAAAAATTTCTTCCAAATAGAACAAAAGCTAGCTATCCAATGTCATTTCTTTTTGGGTTGGCATTCGCAACAGGCTGGACTCCATGCATAGGACCAATTTTAGGAAGCATACTTACTCTAGCTGCCACATCACCGGGGCATGCATTTACATTGTTACTAGCATACTCCCTTGGGTTAGGTATACCATTTATCCTAATTGGAGTATTCTTCTCTAGATTTACGAAAATCATCAAGGCAATGAGTAAACACTTGAAATATTATTCTATAATTATGGGAAGTTTTATCATTTTGTTAGGATTCTTGGTATACACAAACCAGCTAGCGACAATTGCAAGCTTTCCCCTACTCAACAATTTATTATTAGGATAAAAATGAAAACCGAAATTAAAAGTGCAATCATAATAGGAGCTATTGTGGTGATCTCCATTGCAGGAATAGGAGCATATTTTAATTCATTAGAATTGCCAAAATCATCAAATACGAGTAAAATGCCTCAAATTCAAACTACAAATGTGAATAATGCAAACACGACTTCCACCTCCACGACACAAATCCCAAATTTAACTAATGTTCAGCCCATAGATGAAAGTCAGAATACTAAAGCTCCCGAGTTAGTAGGGATTTCAGGCTATGTCAATACAACACCAGAAAATCTAACAAACACAATAAAAAACAAGGTGGTACTCTATGATTTTTGGACATATAGCTGTATCAATTGCCTTAGAACACTTCCATATATTACGAGTTGGAATGAAAAATATGCAGACAAGGGTTTGCTAATAATTGGTGTGCATTCACCAGAATTTGAATTTGAAAAAGATATCAATAATGTCAAACAAGCAGTACAAAAATACAATATCAAGTATCCCGTTGTACTAGATAACGACCATCAGACTTGGGCTGCCTTTGGAAATCAATACTGGCCACGAGAATACATTACAGATTATCAAGGTTACATAAGACATGATCACATCGGTGAAGGAAATTATGATGAAACTGAAAAAGAAATACAACAACTTTTAGATGAACGCAGTCAACATCTTGGACTAAATGTCACGGCAGATCAACCACTAGTTGACCTAAAAGAACATCAGTTTTCTTTAACACAAACTCCTGAGCTTTACTTTGGTTATAGTTTTGTGCAAGGAAGGAATTATCTTGGAAATTCTGAAGGATTCAATCCTGGTCAAACAGTAAGTTATTCGCTACCTTCTCAAACAAACAGAGACTATTATTATCTAGAAGGAAAATGGCAAAACATTGTAGACAGTATGAAACTAGAATCAGATGATGGAAAGATTGTGCTTTCGTACTATGCAAAAAATGTCCATATCGTTGCTGCAAACAATTCTACACTTCAAATCCTTCTTGATGGAGGTTCTATCAAACCCCAAGATTCAGGAGATGATGTCCAAAATGGAATTGTCCATACATCTGAAGATCGCTTGTACAATATTGTTTCAACCAGTCAAGCTGGCCCGCACACTCTTACTATATTAGCCAAACATGGATTCCAGATATACACATTCACCTTTGGATGACAGGATTCTAAAATAATGTTTCTAAATTCGAATTTAGAAACATCAAATTCAATACTGATGGGACTAACTTTTGTAACCGCACAGGATGTAACTGCAGTTACACGTGTGATAAGAACAAGGATCCTTAAAATCAAAATTTTAATCACTTATCGTCCATAATCATGAACTTTGTCACCAAGTGGAATCAACAAAAGGATAGCATATCTCAAAAGGTAATAGACAAAGTAAAACCCGATACCCCCCTTAAACCAAAAATAGACGAGGCTCAAAAACGCCTTCAGCTTCAGATAGTGAAATTAGATTCAATTTCACATAAATTAAAGGAAAAAGACGAATTTATTTTCAAAAAGGTAATAGACGCAGTAAAGCATCAAAATAAACCATATTCTCAAGCGTATGCAACCGAACTTCATGAGATAAGAAAAATGAATAACATGGTAACAAGCGCAAAACTTGCCATGGAACAGATTCAACTAAGATTGAATACAATTTCAGAACTTGGAGATGTTGTAGTAACCTTGAGTCCATGCATGTCAATAATCAAAGGACTCAGTGCTGGTCTTGGAGGTCTTATGCCTGAAGCAAATTCATCAATGCAAGATCTCTCAAACATATTGGGAGACATTATGGCAGGAGCATCAGTTAATGGAAATACTAGTATTTCGATAGATACTACCAATGTAGATACTTCAACCATACTAGAAGAGGCTCACGCAGTTTTAGAAGGCCAAATTCGTCAAACAATCCCAGATTTGCCGACGACTCTTCCTTCTGCTACACGAACCGAAGAGCCAACTACTTAGCTTTTTTCTTGTTTATTTCTTGAAGAATCTTTTTTATTCTAGAAATAGTAGGATAGCTGTATCCTAATTTTCTATAGTTTGCAATCATCATCTTCCAATTTTTTAATCGCCATTGTGCTTGCTCTGATGTTATCGAGTGAACTTCACGTTTGATTATGCTTTTCCGGCCAACTTTTAATACTCCTGCGTCTTTAGCAGTCCATCTATTTTTTGCAAAGTGTAGACCGGATAAGATTTCTTCAAATGGGATTTCATTGAAATAATCTTGTAATTTTTTTACCTGTTGATCGTTTAGTCTTTGATTAATCTTCAACGAAATTTCAAATTTTTCCATGATATTACTTTTAACTTATCTCAAAGTCAATTATGGATTATTTTATAACTAAATTGACCTTAAGCTATCCAAAAATCACCTTTTTCAATCATCAATCTCATCAGATTCTATCAGAATTTACTAATTTACCGCATTCAAAATCTAGGCTTTACACTCTTGACAATCACAATCAAACAACCCTGCTTTTTTCATGCATTCTTCATGTTTTCCTTCAAAACACTTGTAACACAAAACCATTAATTTTGACAAGATGTGATTACTATAAATTGGTTAGTTCACGTTTAGGCAAATGATTTAGATCACCTGATTTCATATTATTTCCATAGTTGAAAAAAGATGCAATGCTTAAAATTTTTATTTTTTCAGAATTACTCAGCAATTACCAAATTTGGCAGACGAGGCTTTTATAGGAATTTCCATACATGGAAAGCAGAAATGGACAATTACACACAAAACAGAACTCTTCCAACAAAAAAAATTGGAACTAAACTCTCTGAACCAAAAAACCGAAGAGGAATAAGCACTGTTTTGACAACAATGATTATTCTAGTAGCTTCAGTAGTTCTTGGAACAGGGGTAGTAGTTTATGGTTCAAGTATGTTTGAAGCAGGGGCAGCTTCCGAATCTCTTGCAGTAACTAATACTCAAGTATGGGTAGATAAGTCTCAAAACTCTGGTTGGGCTTGGGGAGCTGCAGATATAAGAAACGATGGTGACAAGCAATTAGCAGTAGATCACATCTTAGTTCGCGGCACTAGCATCCCAATTTCAAACTGGTATGCGGACACAAACCCAAATAGAGTAACTTCAGCCAACTTTCAGTCTGCTTTGAATTACACCTCTATCAGCAATATCAATACAGGAGCATTGGCAAATGCTACTGGTGTAAGCGTACCCGTAGGATGTACAGCTTCTCCAGGTCCTATTGTTGTACAATTAGGAACAGTGTCACAAAAGCCAACTCTTTGCTTGACAAACCAGAATGGTCCTTTGACTTTGGCACCTAGTGCAAAAGCAATAATTTACTTTAAGGTACCACAAAACTTGTTGACATCATTGGATGCAGGTAGTGCCGGAAGCGTTGCGATATATGCAGGAAAAGTTGGAGAGCCTATAACAGTCCCTATCAGTGCAAAATAAAACTAAAATTTTGCACTTCAACTGTTTTTTTATAAAACTTTAAAGATCAATTGCTGTCAAAATTAATCAATACCAGATGGCAAAAATTCAACAAAAAAGCGACAGATCTTAATAAAATATGCCGGGTTTAGCTTTTATTCGTGCCAAAAAAGATCAACCCAACTCTTACCAGGTAATGGGGATGTTTTGACCGTTGTCCCGTATATGCAGGCATAAATGTTAAACCCCCCACTAAAAGTTGATTTTATGAAAAAATCAGTCTCCTTACAAATTAGGTAAAATCTTGTGGGGTTTAGCTTCTACGAACAACTTTCATTTTTCCTAAATTTTGAATTTTTCCTGAATCTAGTAATCTATTTTGTTGTTTGAACTCGTTCCCTTGCCTGAACAATCTCTATTTCGACAGTTTCTATTGGCTCGTCGACTATATTTCTTCGAATAGAGAACATTTTAGGTTTATCGAAATCTTTAGTGCAGTCAGGACAAGCATAAACCAGAACCCTGTATTCATTGGGAGATTTTGGGTTAGAAAGGCGTGGGTAATAGACTAATCTTCCCCCACAATCCACGCAATATCTATTTGCGCGTCTTGTTCTGGCCAATGCGGACCTCCTGCACATATCCAAATATTGCGATCGGTATATGATCTAGGTAGTCTAATAGTCTAAACCCAAAAGTGATCGCAATATAATATTGCACAATTCGAATTTAGAAACATCTGAAACTTAACAGGCTAAATCAAAATGATTAAGCATTTAAGAAAAACATATTTCTAAATTCGAATTTAGAAATAACATATGCGCCGCCCGTCAGACTTGAACTGACGACCAGCTGATTAACAGTCAGCTGCTCTACCACGCTGAGCTAGGGCGGCAACAGATTTGTTCGTTGGAAATATGGATTTAATCCTTGCTGATTATTTTTGAATCTCGTTTAGTTTTTCAAACAAGTATATTCCGTCAAGAAAAACCCTGTGATCTTTATTTTTTACCTTAGTATTTTGCTGTAAACTGGCGGCTGTTTGGGATACATCAGCCAAGACAGGTCCACTTATTATGATATCATCTCCTTTTGCTACTACTTTTGTATCTCCTACTATCTTCGAAACTCGCGCAGCACGCTCACCTTGAAAGTTTTCTACGTGTATATTATTGTCTTTTACCTTAACGGTGATTGGAAAGTGGGCATAAACGATCTTCATTTTGAAAGTATAACCATGCTGAACACCTTTAATCAAGGTATTAATTATCGATTCAGAAGTCTTGAATATTGCATAGTCTTTTTTCCTTGTCCCTAGAGATTTTAATTTAATATTTTTTCCACTTACTTCCAAGTCTACAGGAATCTTTTTGAAGTTTTTTCTTGTCTTTCCAAGTGGACCTTCTACATTAAGAATTCTGTGCTTTTCAGAAACCTTAACCTTCTCAGGAACTGGAATGGTCAATTCATGAATTTCTTCTTGTTTAATAGACATATCCTATCAAAAGTCCTCCTAATCCTTTTGTTGTTGCCTCATGATGTGACATTACACCTTGATTTGTGGTAACCAAGAGCATGCCACGTGAATATGATGGAAGATATTCTTGTTCCCATTTAGCATAATCGTCTTTCTTTACTTTGAATCTAGGAGTAATTGCACCGCATTTTGTTATTTTTGCCAAAAGGCTGATTTTGAATTTTCCACCTTTTCTATCGTCAATGTGCTCAAATTCTCCGATATAGTTATGATGCTGAAGTGTCTTTAGTATTTCCAGAGCAAGTTTTGATGAGGGTAATACAATACACTCACTTTTACGTCTAGCTTCAGTATTAAAAAGAGTGACAAATAGATTAGAAATAATATTATTTGATGGCATATATTCACCTAAATTTTCTAAATCCTAAAGATACAGCTACCTCACGAAAGCATCGTCTACACAAAGAAAGATCATATTTTTGAATTACTGCATTATAATCCCCACAACGTTTACACCAACGTGACCCCTTACCAAATTTATGTACAGTTCTTCCTGTTATTTTGTAATCTCTGTTTTTTACCATTATACTATCTCCAACCCAAATTCTTTTGTAAGAAATTCCTTTGCTTCTTCTCCAGTAATTTTATGATGATGTCCTACACTTGCTTTGTGTTTGCTCCTAAATCTGATATTAAATCCTGGACGTGCTAATGAAATTGATATATCTAGACCTAGAATGCCTACTTGTGGGTCATACTTTACTCCAGGTATATCGATGTGTTCTTTTATCCCAAAGGAAAGATTTCCAAAATTATCAAAAGAGGAACCTTTAATCTGATTACCTTTCGCGGCAAATAATCTTTTAATTAATTCAATTGCAGGAGTTCTTCTGATGGTTACAGCAACACCTATTGGTTCTCCTTTATGCACACCCCAGTCTCTTTGGGTAGCTTTAGCAAAACGTGGACTTGGTTGTTGACCAGCTATTTGTTGTAGTGCACGTTTTGCTCTCTCTATTGGTTCTCCTGATTTACCAACGCCCATATTTAGTACTACTTTTGCGACAGATATTTTTTTCATGACAGATTCTAATTTTTGCGACATTATATTCACTCTATTTGTATTACCGGCTTATCTGATCCTACTACCATTATAAGGTCTATTGGAATTCCTATTTGTCTTTCACCTATATCGACTAGAGCTGTACGTGGAAGAACAAATGTTCCTTCTTTTATCTCAAGAATTTTGCCAATATGACCTGCATTAATTCCACTTGTCACAATAACTTTTGTTCCTATATCTAATTTTATTACATCTAAGATTTTAGTATCTGGAATTTGTACAACGCAAGTATCTCCTACATTTACTTTCACATCTGAGATAATGGTTCTACCATCATGAAATCCTATTTGCGTTTTAGAACCTGCTATTGTTACTTTTTTTGTCACTTTTAATAATTTTTTAGTTTTTTCAGATGAATTTATTTTAATGGGCTGAAGTACAAATGAATTCTTTGGAACCAATCTATAAACATCAGACAGTCCATCGAATTCTACTACATCCATCAGGCCAATGCCATGGTGAATTGAACGCCGAGTAATTCCATCTACTTTGATTTTACCTCCATAGATTATCGATTTGGCTTCTCTTAGAGTATTTACTAATTTCAATTTGTCTCGTACTAGTACAGCTGTTGGTATTGCTGTGTGTTTAGAGTGGCCCCCTGGTTTTACAGTTACAACAAATCTAGAATCCTTTCTCTCAATTCCCCAAAAGATAGGGGCCATTTGTCGTTTTAGTTTTTTACTTCCTGCAATACTTACCATTACTTTACCTCCTTTTTGGCCGGTTTATCTATTTTTGCTTGTTTTCTTTTTTTAGTATCTGATTTTTCCGTTTTTGGTATTTTTTCCTTTAATGTTGTTTTAGGTGGACTAGTTTGCTTTGATTTAGTTTTGTTTAATTTTTCTTTGGTCTCAGAAGTTTCTTTTGGTTTGTCCTCAACAGCAGAGGGTTTCTCTTTTGGCATCTTCATCTTTTGGCCCTCTAATCTATTTTGTCTCCATTTATCTTCCAAGTTCAAGCTAGTAATCATGAGATTTGATGTTTGAATATAAAGATCAACACTGCCACCTTTTAATTTTTCACGTTTTATTCCCTCTATTGCTGCTCCGTTTTTTTCTGTAGATATTTGTGTAATCTTGCCCTCTATCCCTTTAAATTCCCCGCGCATAACTTTCACGCTGTCTCCTTCAATTACTCTAATGCTATGTTTATGATATTTTTCTTGTAGTTCTTTTGAAAGCATTGCACCAAGTTGTTTGCTTTTAAGGTGATGTGGTGCTTGGAATATGATCCTATTTCGAATTATTGTCGGTTTCATTTTATACCACCATAGATGCAAGGTTTGCTATTCTTGGCCACTTTTCTGAT
>CAZHDX010000034.1:0-11553 GCA_964531195.1 uncultured Nitrosopumilaceae archaeon | reverse complement strand
ATCTCCAATACAAGAATCTAATTCTAGTGCACCGATACCCACTGAATCTACAGGATCTGACTGTCATGATCTTGAAAATGGTGCTCTGCCTGATCCAAATTGTACTCCTGGAGCAATCGATACTAGTGTAACTCAAGGCAATATTGATTCAACTATCTGCATACCTGGATACACAGAGACGGTAAGGCCACCAGTCTCTGTAACAGAACCACAAAAACTAGATAGCATGAAAGCTTATGGGTTTGATGATTCGCCAAGCAATTATGAATTTGATCATCTGATTCCGCTTGAGCTTGGAGGGGCACCTGATGACATCAATAATTTATGGCCTCAATCGCATTCTAGTTCTTATGACAAGGACGCATTTGAAAACTATCTGCATGACCAGGTCTGTTCAGGACAAATGGATCTTGTAACTGCTCAAAACGAGATTGCTACAAACTGGGTAAAATATCGGGCTGGTTCTTCAAGTCCATGATTTGATTTTAAAAGATTAGATTTCGTTAAATCAGATATGGTAATGTCATTATTATTATCTAAAATAATTCAAAAATTTAGAAACCCATTTGTTGTGATAGATTTAGATCTTGATTATACCATTGGTAATAAGAAATTGAAGTCCTTTAACAAATTCATCATCAGATAATTGCCCATCTGCCCACCATCCAACATTTGTTTTAATCCATTGTGGAATTGTTGGTGTCAAAGTCGGAAGATCCGTAACAGGCGGTAGCTGGATTATTTTTGTTTGAATTAGATACCCTATTCCACTTGTAAAGTCAGAATCGTGGATTTGGTTACTGCTCCACCACCTCGCAGTGTTTTTTACCCAGTATGGAATCTTCCATTTTGGAGTTTGAACAGTGGTTATTGCATTGGACAGATTTAGTTGCTTGGAGGATTTTTTTGCACAGATAGGAGTGACACTATCTATTATTGTGTTTGTGGAAATGGTATTGTTTTTTGAGCTTGCATCTTGACATATACCAAAAGTCCCTGAATTTGTAATGATGTTATTAGTTATGACATTATCCGAGGAATTTAACTCCAAATTTATCCCTTGTTGAGTGTTTGATATTATATTGTCATAGACATTGATTCCTCTGGTGTTGTTGTAAATTGAGATGCCAATTCCGCTGTCGTAGACCTTGTTATTTCTAATGGTAGAGTTGGATGTATATTCACTTAGCATTATTGCCTCTTGTGCAACATTATACAACGTATTATTCTCAATGATGATTTTATTACAAAAAGAGGAGCAAATTATTCCAATGTGGTCTTTTGAATTGTAGACAGTGTTGAATCTAATTTTCACATCACTAGTGCCAGAATGAGGATCTATTCCATACCTTGCATAGTCATGAACAATATTGTTTTCTATTATCAGATTCCTTGCATCCAGACTGTAAAATCCAATCCACACGTCATGGATGTCATTATTTTTCAAGATGCTTCCCGAGCCGCCAGTGTATGTTATACCATGATGCTGATAACCTGCATAGCCCATGTATGCAATTTCAGAATTTGTTATATTCATCTGCCCTTTTGCATTTCTTGGTACATTAAGATATGCCCTAGGCTTTTGCCCATCTGTCAGTGCATAATTCCCAGAGCTGGTATCCCATCCTGTTACCCTTGTAGAATCTATGACAAGATTTCCTAGCACCTGAATTCCATAAGGTGTGTTAATCTTGAGCCATTTTACATCTTTAGAATCAATGACTAGTGTACTCCCTTGGCTGACAACAACATCAGCATTTAGCAGCCATATTCCTGTCGACTCTAGTTTGATTGCTCTTGTGTTTGAAAGACTGGCAGCAAGATCAGTCATTCTAAAGCTTCCACATGAGATGGTGACAAGTTGGGTTGTCGAGTCAAAGATTGTACAGCTTGAAAGTTGTGAATTTGCAATATGGGTGGAAGGAATTTGCAATGGAGCATACGTGAAGATGAATAGTACCGCAGCTATTATCCAATAATAATATCTCATGGATTTTTTCAATTTATTTAGCTTAAGAAGTTTCTGGGTTTTTGAAAGATGTCGAGTCTTTACTTGAGCTCTACTTTTGATGGTTTAAAAAATTGATGAAGCTTTCTTCTAGTTTTCTTACCATGGTCTAATGCATTGAGATTATCTTTGTCACTTTTCCGATGTAATTGGAAGATTTAATCATGAAATCTATACCTGGGATTGAGCCAGGATTTGCGTCTCCTTTTGTTACTATATTGATTTGACCTTCAGAATCATTTTGTAATTTTACGATTCTGCTCACTATGGTTTTTGAGGAATTCCCCGGAGCTTTAAACAGAATGATATCTCCAATTTCTAACTTTTCAAAGGGATAATTCGTATCAACTGATACAGCATCATTTTGGTAAATCGCAGGTACCATGCTTCCTGATTCGATTTTGTATACTTTTTTATCTAGACCGCCAATGGCATATGATATTGATGCGATAGAGTACACGGCAATAACAGCTGCTACAATTATGCCAATCTTTATGATCTTTTTCATAGATAACCTACCGAACTGAGGATTTCATAGTTAAAAGGATGATCAGATCATCTTCTTAGATCTTGTAAATTTTTCAACAATTTATCTTTTGATTATCTCTGTATTCTCTTTTGATATTTCAGAATCCAGTAATCTGTATATCCTCTTGAAAATAGAATCATAGTTGTAAATTTCGATCCTCGATTGAGTTTGTGGGTTTTCTTTCATCACATCTTTACCATTTTGGAGGGAATTAAACAAAATGGTGAAGGCCCTTGAGGGGAATCGAACCCCTGTCCGGGGATCCACAGTCCCCTATACTGGCCACTGTACTACAAGGGCCGCCAAGAACAATCCTTTTCAATCCAGTATTAATCTTAACTGATTTATGAGGAATTTCTCTTCTCAAATATTTTATGTAGATTAAATATTTTATAGGATTTTGAATTCCCTATTAACAAAAAGGAGAATCAATCATCATGGATTAATTATTCCTCTACCAATTATTTTCCCATTTTTTAGCATAGTCAATGCTTCAGTTGCTTGATTAAGTTTGAATCGATTTGAAATTAGCGGCTTAATTACTCCTCTTTTTGCAAGAGAAACTAGCTCAATAAGATCAGTCATTGAACCTGTGTATGAACCGATTAGTTTGTATGCTCTAGTTGGCATTGTAACCAAATTCAATTGTAAAGCTCCACCAAAAAGGCCTACAAGAACCACTCGGGCTCTTCTTCGTAGTATCTGCATGTCTATTTCTACAGTGTTGGTTGCATTAACAAAATCAATCACTGCATCTGCACCAAGATTGTCAGTTAACTCCATTACAGATTTTACTGCTTCTTCTTTCTTTGAATTAATGATAAGATCTGCACCACTTTGTTTTGCAACTTGTAATTTATCATCATTTACATCCATAGCAATAATCCTTGCACCGGTAACAGCCTTTGCAAGTTGCATGGCCATCAACCCCAATCCCCCAGCGCCAACAATTACAACATTATCAGATGGTTTTAAACAAGTATTTTTTACAGCACCATATGCTGTGAGTGCAGAACATGACAAGGGCGCGCTAATATCAGGATCCATATCTCCAATTTTTACAAGATATTTGAAACTTGGGACAAGTACATATTCAGCATAACCACCATCATTGTATACTCCTAATGATCGGGGCTTATCACAGAGATTTTCTTCTCCTATTCTACACGCTGGACACAGACCTTCCCCTATCCATGGAAAAACAAGAACTTTTTCGTTTTTGGTAAACCCTTCTACTTCTTCCCCCATGCTATCCACAACTCCAGCAACTTCATGCCCCGGAGTCAATGGATATTTTACTCCCCTATCTGTTGCTTTCATAAATTGTCCTGCAGGACCCTGATAACCTCCTTCCCAAAGATGGATGTCGCTATGACAAACACCCGCAGATTGAACTTTAATTAGAACTTGTGATCCTCGTGGTTTTGGAGTTTCAAGTTTTTGTATTTCAAGAGGTTCATTGATTTTAACTATTCTTGCGGCTTCCATGCTTTAGGAGTATTTGCCTGTGATATAAGATAGTTTTGTAGTATTTTTCTAAGTTTTATTTTAGAAAATAATTCTTAATTCATTCTAATTAATGGATAGAAAAAATACACCAGAATTTAGTTAAATTAGTTATTGAGAGTTTAGTAGAATCAAACTCGACAATTAGCTGTAGGTTTATTTATGCCCGGAAAAATATTGCAAATTATGTTAAAAGGTATAAAGTGGTATATCGCGATGGGGATAAGCGCTGCACTGGTATTTTATGGCATGGTTTATTTACAGAAAATTTTATGCATCCCTGTATCAAACAACCCATGCCTATAAAGATAAGATGTTAAAAAATTTCTATTATCTGTAGATTTAATTAAAACCATACCAACAGCAAACTATGAGTTGTTCTGGTGAAGCTGTGCAATCTGATAATGAGATAATACAAATAACACCCAAATTAGTAAGCCAGCTAAAAAAGGCAAAATATGGAATTTCTGATCATTCCACAGTAGAATTATGCCACTGGACAAAAAAATCGTTCAAAGGTGAGGGAGATTGCTACAAGATGAAATTTTACGGGATTACAACCCACAGGTGTATGGAGTTTTCTCCAGCTGGAATGTATTGCGAGAACAGATGTGTATATTGCTGGAGGCCCATGGAATTTTACAATTCTATGGAAATGCCCAAAGACAAGGTAGCAAAACCAGAAGAAATTGTTACAAATTTAATGGAAGAACGCAGAAAATTGATAATGGGTCATTATGGAGACCCAAGGCAAGATAGAAAAAAGCTCGATGAATCATTGCTGCCAAGTCATTATGCAATTTCTTTGTCAGGAGAGCCGACTATGTATCCCCAGCTTCCACAGCTAATAAAATATCTGAAAACATTTCCTGAAACTAAATCAATATTTCTTGTAACAAATGGACAAGAACCAGATATGATACAAAGGTTACAATCTGAAGATGCATTACCTACACAACTATATTTGTCCACAAATGCACCTGACGAAAAAACATTTCAGCTAATAAACAAGCCACGATATAAAGATGCATGGAAAAGATGGAATGCAACTCTTGAAATTCTTTCCGAGATAAGTACAAGAACAGTACTAAGAATAACTTTGATCAAAGGCTATAACACTGATGAGAGTCTAATTCCAAAGTTTGCAGAATTGTTTGAACGTGCCAATGTTCATTTTATAGAAGCAAAATCTTACATGCATGTAGGTCGATCTACAAACAGACTGGAATATTCAAATACACTTGAGATGGTAGAGGTAAGACACTTTGCTCAAGAAATTGCAAAACAATCCAAGAATTATTCAATAATGGATGAAAGCATAGTTTCAAGAATCGTAGTATTACAAAATCGTGAAAGATTCATCGACCGGTGGATTCCTGCTCATGCAAGTACCACATAGCAAATTTTCGTAACGCAAGATATCTGTGTGAAACTGAATTTTTGTCTCTTATTTGTGAGTAGGTTTTGTCATGACCCTCTGGAATGAATATTGGATCATATCCCCATTTTGTTCCGCAAGTTTTATCTGAAATTCTTCCATCTACTGTTGCTTTAAAGAGCATCACGTCGTTTTTTCTTTCACAATATGCTATGACTGATTGGAATTTTGCCTTTCTTTTTGATTTTAATAAATTTAAAATCCCTTTGTTTCCAATAGTCTTGAATGCAAACGAAGAGTAAGGGCCTGGAAAGCCGTTTAGCGAGTCAATAAAAAGTCCATCATCTTCTATTATTACTGGTTTTGAACATCCCAAAAATGCTTGGTTAACCTTGTGCAAAGCGATTTCTTCCAAGGTTTCTGCCTGTATCTCTTGAAGATTACATTTGAAAAATCGCAAATTCAAGCCAAATTTTGACAGGATTGTCTTTGCCTCCTTGTACTTGTTTTCATTTGAAGAAGCAAATAGAACGCTAGACGACATTGGCATATCGCCCTCTGCTTTCAATAACAGCAACTTGAATTAAGATGCGGTTATGCCTTGAAACACCAATTATTTTTTTATATCCCTTGAGAAAAGAATTCCAAGCTTTTTCCATAATGTGAGCGTGAGCGCTGTTTAGGATTTCTTTGAATAATCTTAGATCTATTGCATCATCTTCTATCTTGTCAGTCCTTTGTGCCAGCCCAAAGTCTATTACAAAGACCTTGTCTTGTTTTACTATAAAGTTTGATGTAGTAAGGTCACCATGCATTATTCCATTTTTATGCAACAATCCCACAATTTTTCCTATCTTTGAACATGTTTTAATTAATTTAGAGCTGGAAAGATCTTTAACCGTTATGCCATCAATATACTGGAGATAGATTTCACATTTTATTGGATCAACAAAATACACCAGCGGTGAGCTGACACCAAACGATTTGACATCAGAAATTATTTGAGATTCACGAATTGTTCTTTGCTGACGAATTTTTTTGTCAAGTATCTCATTTCGATAATCTTTTTTAAGTCTAGTTTTTAAGATTGCTTTCTTTTTATTCCACAATGTCAGATAAATGTCAGCTTCCGCGCCTTTTTTTAATAATTTCAACAACATACATTCCAACTTAAAACGTAATTTAAATGACAGATATTTCAGCAGAAAATAGAGTTATAACGTGCAGTTTAAGCTCATACCATAATGGATGATTCAGAGAAAAGAATAATGCAGGAAGATTGTTCAGAAGATTCTCTTGGCATTGGAGTTTTGACATTAACTAATGTACGAATTGCCTTTGACAAGACTAAAGGCAGGATAGCAGATTTTTCAAAAAAAATTGGCGATACAGTTCTTGATGCAAACCTAAACCAGATTGTGGAGGTTGGCAAGGAGGGATGGCTGATTAAAAAAATCAGAATTAAAGTTAGAACAGAGCAGGGCGAAAAGACGTACAAATTTGGTGTGTTTAACACAGGCAAATGGCTCAAAACTATAGAAGACGCCATATCAGAACAAAAAACTTAGTACATAACTTCTACAGTATCTAGTCTCCAAGACTGTCTAACAAAGGTTTCTTCTAGTGAAACACCTTTTTTTGCAGAAGATTCCATTAAACCTGTCCAAGCTATTTGTGATCCACAGTCACCAGCATACTGACCTGGAGAAACAAAAAACTTGCAGCTGTGTCTTTTACAAACACTTCTAAGAATTTCAGATAATCTTTTATTTGCAGCAACACCGCCTACAATCAACAATTCCTTTTTTCCAGTAAATGAAAGCGCGCGCTCGGTAGCTTCGCCAATCATTGCAAATGCAGTTTCTTGCAATGAAAAACAAGCATCCTCTAGTCCCTTTGGAATTATTTGCTTTGTTGCAGAAAGAAGGCCAGAAAAGGATACATCGTTTCCTTTTACTACATACGGAAGACTGACATAATTACTCGATTTTGATGCAAGCTCTTCAATTTTTACTCCGCATGGCGATGCAAATCCAATTGATCTTCCGATTTGATCTAAAAGCTGGCCTAGTGTTATGTCCAAAGTTTCTCCAAAGACCCGCCATTTTTTTGATAAAAAGGCCAAGATCATTGTATGACCGCCAGAAACAAGCAGTATTAACGGATCTTTTGCTCCTGTTAACATTTTTCCAAGCTCGATATGGCCTAGCGCGTGATTTACTGGATAAATTGGAATTCTATAATATGATGCCAATGATCTTGCAACGACTGCTCCAATTCGCAGACAAGGTCCTAATCCAGGACCTGCAGCATACGAAATAATATCAAGATCTGTCACCTTAATTCCAGACTGTCTGAGACATTCTGAGAGAACCTCCGGAGAATTTTCAGCATGATGTCTAGAAGCTTCCCGTGGATGAATCCCCTCACCATCTGGAGGTCTATAGATTTTCCTAATGTCTGAGAGAATTTTTCCCTTTTTCCCATTTTTTTCCAATACTGCACATGAAAATGTATGTGCAGTGCTTTCTATACCAAGACCTAACATTTTATCCCCTACTCAAAGCTGACACTATTTTGATAACGTCTCCATTTTTTAATTGATGCTGTGCACCTATCCTTTGCTTTGTTTTTGCATCAACTGCATGTAAAAATCCCTTAGCCAAATCAGCATGGATGGTCTGAGCCAAGTCTTTGGCGGTCGAACCTGGAAATAATAATCGTGCATCTGGTAAAACTTCATCATTTTTGTTAGACAGTTTAGTTTCATCCTCAACAGGATATACTACAATTAGTTTGAGAAGCTCAAAGCACGCATAATTTAAGATTTGTTGTACACCTGTTGTCCCAATTCTACCAAGTACTTTGTTTGCAAGATCAAGTGCCTTTTGTTGTTGTGGATTTAGACTGACTCCATCTTTTATCTTGAAATTTTTTTCTCCCGGAGAATAATCGATTAGACCATTTTTTGAGGCCTTTCGTAGAAGCAATTCTGTTTCTGCACTGCAGGCAATTACAGATCCGTGTGTTTTTAGCTTTTCAACAATATTTAGATCATGACACAGGTCTGCCTTGTTTGCAGCAATGATCATCGGTTTTGTTTTTTTTCTCAATTCTTTTACAAATACATACAGATCATTTTCTGTCCAGTCTGCAGGTTTTTTCATTTGCAAGTTTAGATGATGGATTGTGATTTCAATGTCATATTCTTTTATGCCAAGTCCGCTGAATCTTTGTGCAATTCCCTGCACAAGTTTAGCTCCCTTGCTTTCCATTTCTCTTGTTAATTTTTGCCATTCACGCTGCAATATTTGCTTCATCCACTGGTCAAATTCTTCTTCAACAAACTTTGCATCCTCAAGTGGATCATGTGTTCCTGCAGGAACGGAATGACCCTGAATGTCAGTCGAGCCAGAAGCATCAACTACATGAATTAGGACTTCGGCCTGTCTTGCATCATCAAGAAATTTATTTCCTAGTCCCTTGCCTTCATGTGCACCTGGAACAAGACCTGCAACATCAATCAGTTTAACTGGAATGAAACGAGTTCCTTTTACGCAAAGAGGGTGCACGTGATCAATTCCAAAATGCTTGCACGCACATTCTGTCTTTATATATGCAATTCCTACATTTGGCTCAATTGTAGTGAACGGATAATTTCCTATTTGAGCAGTCGTTTCTGTTGCTGCTGAAAAAAAAGTGGATTTTCCAACATTTGTTTTGCCTAGCAACCCTATTTGCATGGCAACCTTTCTAATTTCTGCTCTTATTAGTATTGCAGAAATCGTTTAATCCAATTCAATTAGACGGTAAATGTTGTCCAAAGTAATAACTGGAAATCCAGGTGTGGGAAAACACACAGTTGCAAACCAAGTGGCAAAAAATCTAAAGTTAGAACTAATCGATATTAATAAAATAGCAATAGAAAATGGGTTATTCACACATGGAAAAAAAACACTAAATGTCGATACAAAAGCTTTACAAAAGATTCTTGGGAAACAAATTACAAATCATTCTCTGATAGTGGGACATTTGGCCCCATATGTAATACCAAGAAAAAAAATCAACAAAGCAATAGTTCTGAGAAGAAATCCATACAAGCTGATCAATGTTTATAAAAAAAGAAAATACTCGAAGCAAAAATCTCTAGAAAATTTAGGTAGCGAGATCCTGGGGATAACCTTCTATGATTCCTTGAAAAGATTTGGCTCCGTCAAGACATGTCAAATTGATACCAGCCTCAGTCCGGTGTCTAAAATTGTCAAAAAAATTGAATTATTTTTTGAGAAAGGACAATTGAGTGAGGATCAAGTCGATTGGCTTGGCTTGATTTCAAAAAAACAAGATTTGGCGAGATTTTTTCCCTACTAACTTCAAATAATGCTCCAAAGATGGTATAAGAAATGTTTGAAATTAAAAAAAGCGATCTTGCTGCAAGAATAGGAATTCTACATACAAATCATGGAAAAATTGAAACGCCTGTCTATGTTCCTGTGATTCATCCGGTAAAACAAACCATTCCTGCAAAAAAAATCAGGGAGATGGGTTTTGATCTTGTCATAACAAATGCCTACATTACATTAAACAATCATGGAGACGAGGCCGTAAAACGTGGAATTCATGGAATTATAAATTATGACGGTGCAATAATGACGGACTCGGGAGGATATCAAGTCTTAGAGTATGGAAAAGTAGATGTCGGTCCAAAAGAAATGGCGTTGTTTGAACAAAAAATAGGAACAGATTTTGCGATTCCACTTGACAGACCGACGGGATATGGTCTTCCGAAAAAAAAAGCAATAGAATATGTAAACCAAACACTCAAGGTTTCAAAAGAGACTTTAGACAATTCTGAAAAAAATGGTCAGATATGGCTAGGTCCCATTCAGGGAGGAGAACATTTTGATCTTGTAAAAAAATCTACAAAGTCTCTTGTCGAATATGGATTTCAAATGCTAGCTCTTGGGAGCCCTGTTGAATTTATGGAATCATATCAGTACAAACTTCTTGCAAACATGATAATTACGGCTAAAAAGCAAATGCCGCATTCCATTCCTTTACATCTTTTTGGTGCAGGTCATCCGTTAACAATTCCATTTGCAGTTGCGCTTGGATGCGATACCTTTGACTCTGCATCATACATGCTATATGCAAAACATGACAGATACATTATGGAAGACGGCACGATGAAGCTAGATGAAATGAAATATTTTTCATGCAATTGTGAGGTTTGCTCAAAGTTTTCACCTAATGAGATTTTGTCACTAGGAAGGGAAGAAAAAATTGACAAGATTGCGCTTCATAATCTTTATGCCATAAAAGAAGAAGTAGACAAGGTCAAGGAGGCAATTCATGAAGGTAGACTATGGGAATATGCTGTTAAAAAGGCCAGGTCGCATCCCAAACTGTTTGAAACTATAGATGTTTTTACTCAAAATCAGCAATTTTTTGCTGATACGTCTCCAAAATTCAAAGAAAAGGCAATATTTCTTTTTGCAAAGGAGGATCAATATCGCCCCGAAGTATCAGCGTATCATAGCACGGTTCGAAGGTTCAGATCAAACAAAGATGCAATTGTAATCGTACCAGACGGAGCAATGAGGCCCTTTTATCTTTCAGCAGAATATAATTTACTAAAAAAGAAGTTCAAAAAAGAATATGAAAAAATTCAATTCTGTCAGTATAATCCCTTTCTTGGAATAATTCCGCTTGAGATCTCTGATTTGTATCCAGCCTCTCATTATGAAATGTCAAAGATTTCATTTAGCGAAGAAGATTTTCCTGAGTTTACAAAAACTTGGAAAAAGTTTTTTGCAAATAATTCTTTCAAAAAAGCTTACATTGCCGACGATGAATTTCTAAAATTTCATGCAAAGTTACTTTCAAAAAAGATCAAGATAAGATATCTTAATCGCATTTAAAAATAATAAAAAAGAGTGAGAACAGATTCCGCTTATAGTGCGGCGTCTTCTGCCCAGCCTTTTACGAATACTCCGTTCTTGTGGAGAGGAACTGGTTGACCAGCAGTGTAGTTCATTGGTCTCATCCAGAAGATTGCTTTTGTTGGGCAAACTCCGATGCATGCACCGTCTGAGATGCATCTTTCTGGATAAAAGACAAATGCTTTACCTC
>CAZHDX010000033.1:0-11585 GCA_964531195.1 uncultured Nitrosopumilaceae archaeon | reverse complement strand
GTGTTCCTTGTTGTGATGCAAAAATTACTCTGGCAAATGCAAGAAAGTCAAATGCAGGAACTGTTGCCCCATAAAGCGGTGTTTGACCCATTATCATATAGATGAAAAGAGCTAATCCGCACCACATTAGGCGGACTTGCAAAGGAATTTTCTTTTTTGGTTTTGGAACCTGAGGAATGTAGACTTCTGCTTTAGAAATTATAGTTCTTAGAAAACCTGTTGGAGTTCCTTCTTCACTCATGAAGCCGATAGCACCTCACCACCGGCTTGTTTTATTTTTTCTTCAGCAGATGCAGAGAATCTTTCCACTTTAACGATGTAAGCATTCTTGGTTTGTCCTCCTCCTAGTAGTTTGTCATAACCAAGATCTGCGAGATCAATTATTTTTTTTCCTCCTTCCTGTTTTCCGAATTTTGCAAAAAAATCGTCCAGATCTCGCACGCTAATCCATTTTCTTACAAGGTATGGATGTGGCGGGTGAGTAGAATCATGACCAAAATGATTTGGGTCATTTAGAAGCATTTTGATAAAGTGATGCTTGTGCATGCCAGATTTACCAAGACCTCCTTTGTGGCCGCTTGCTCTGTGTTGACCAATTTGTCCCCATCCATGGGTCCTGCTTCCCCTAAACTTTCGTATCTTTCTTAATCTAGTTGGCATATTATATCATAAACCTCACTTGCGCGAGAAGTTCCTTATGACTTCCCAAAATACCTCCTTCGCTATACATTTTTTTTGTTTTTCGTTTGAAACCGTATCGCGGTGGAGCTAAAGCAAACCAAGGTTTCAGTGGTTTTAATTTTGACAAGGCAGCCGTACCTTCTGCTAATGATTTAGCCAAATCATCTGTATTTTTGAATCCTAATTTTGTGATATCTTCCGATGTGAGTTTTTTATAGCCTTCTTTTCTCCCTTTTTTTTCTAAAAGCTCTTTTGCTGTTGGGACATCAATTTCCTGCCAAGAAACATAGTGTTTTATTTTATCCAACATTCCTTTAGTATTTTCTTTGTCAGGAATTATTGTCGCTCTAAATTTTTTGTCTAAATTAAGAAGATCAAGTGTAGTTCTTGCCCAGTGCGGAACATTTATTGTTCCTCTCATTCGGATAACCAAGAAAGCTTTTGCCATAAATCATCAACCTTGACTAAATGTCTGCCTTAAACAGTTGAGAACAGCTTTTGAGGTAGAATTCATAGTATTAGTAGAACCTTTGCTTTTTGTCCATACATCTTTTAATCCTGCTAGTTTTAGCAGATTTCTTATATTTCCACCCGCAACAAGTCCTAGTCCTCTTGGTCCTGGAATAATTTCAACTTCAACACTTCCACCCCTTCCCCTTACTTTAAACGGCACGGAATGAAGCTGATCACATCGACATTCCCAGCTTCCACAACCAAGCTTTACTGGACTAACAGCAAGATATGCAGCATTAGTAGCTTTTTCGATTGCAATTCTCATTTGTTTTGATTTTCCTTGTCCAATTCCAAGCCAACCATTCTCATCACCTGCAGCAACTAAAGCTTTGAATCTCGTATACTCTCCGTTGGTTGTTTGTTTCTGAACAATTCCAACATCGATTACTTCGGTTTTAATTCCAGGTAATAGTTTTTTTATAATTCCAGATTCCTGAACTCTATAACCATTTTCATAAATTTCTTTCATGGATGTTATTTTACCACTATTTACTAATTTTCCAAGAGTTGTTCTTGGCATCAATTCTTCTTCTGGTTCTCTTCTATCTCTTGGACGCTGTTTTTTTTTACTCATTTAGATTTAACTTCTCCATCTATCGCAGATTTTACTTTGCTTATTTCGTTTTGCATTTTAAGATGTTTACCTGATATTCTTTCGTCATTTGGAAATGTTTCAGAGTCTGCTGGAACCTCAAGCCCAGCATCTATCACACCTTTTAAGGCCGCAGCCATTCTCTGAGTATATTTTCTAGTGCCACTATAAAGAACGGCATCTTTTACACCTTTGTCAAGAGCCTTTTTTCCTGCTAGATATCCTGTAAGATAGGCTGCAGGAATATTTTTTCTTGAGCCTTTCCAACCTTTACCTAAAAGATATCTAGAATGAGCCGATGCCAATACTTTATCTCCCTTCATTTCAGGTTTATGAATTTGAACCAATGTATTTTCGTTTGAAATTTGAACTGTAACATAGTCTCTCCTACCCATTAGGAGGCGTCTTCTTTTTCTGTAATTTGTTTTCTCTTCCCTAAGTCTACGCAATATTTGTGAATACACCATATACTTTACCTATTTACAAAAAATTTCGGTAAAGCTCTTATAAACGTTAGACTTGGAGAAGACCAACCATCAAAGCCTTTTGGGCATGCAATCTATTTTCAGCTTCATCCCAAACAGCGGATTGATGACCATCAATTACATCACTTGTTACTTCTTGTCCACGTTTTGCTGGAAGACAATGCAAGAAGACTGCATCATGGTTAGCTTTTTTCATAAGATCCGAATTTACTTGAAACTTTGGTAAAAAATCCTTTGTCCTGTCGGTTGTCTGGTGATGTATCGAGACGAATGTATCTGTTACAACAATATCTGCATTTTTTACTGCTATTAAGGGATCATGTAGCAGATTTATTTCAATGGAATCTTTAGATTCCTTAACTACTTTTTCATCAGGTTCGTATCCTTTTGGAGTTGCAACATTAACATCAATTCCTGATTTTGCACATCCATAAATCATTGAATTACAAACATTATTTCCATCTCCCACCCAAGCAAGCTTTAAACCAGAAAGTTTTTTCTTTTTTTCTTTTATTGTCATAAGATCAGCCAGAATTTGACACGGGTGGAACGAATCGGATAGACCATTAATTACAGGAATTGTCGAAGTTTTTGCAAGAATTTCTATTTCATCATGCGAATATACTCGTGCCATTATGATGTCAACATACCTTGAAAGTGTTTTTGATGTATCTTCGATTGTTTCGCCTCGCGCAAGCTGTAATTCATCGGAGGTCAAATTCAATGCATGACCACCAAGCTGAAACATTCCTGCTTCAAAGCTAACTCTTGTACGAGTTGAAGGTTTTTGAAATATCATTGCAAGTGTTTTATTTTTTAAAAGTGGTTTGTAAACTCCTGCTTTAAGATCATTTTTCAATTTTATGGCATTATCTATAATTGTAGCTAGCTCATTTTTGCTGAGTTCATTTAAAGTTAACAAGTCTTTTGTTTTCAATTTCATTTCTTTCTTAATCCAAATAATGAGCGCTTCTTTTTAGGTTTAACATCATCTTGTTCTCCTGGTTCTTCCTTTATTAGTTCATTTTTTATAGATTCTTCACTAATTTTTGACCTACCATTGTAGATCCATTTTCTAATTTTATCAGCTAATTCTCTTGCCTCAATATCATTTTCAGGTGGCAATATGTTGAACAAATCTGAATATTTTTCAATATCCTCTGTGGCAATTCCAGCAAATGGATCGCCCTGATCTCGAATTGTTGCCGGTTTTTTTTCTAAATTAGGTTTTTCAATTTTTGGTTGAAGATCAACGTCAGATTTTTGTGGTTCTTTCTTTTCAAGGGTTTTTGGAAATTGTTTTTCTTCAGGAATTGGACTTGGCACGGCTTTTGTTTCTAACAATTCAAATTCAGGTTTACTTTTCATTTCCGAATCTTGTCTCGATTCCATTGTCACACTTTGTTCATATTGATCAGATTTTTCTTGTTGTTTCAAATGTTTGATCTCTTGTTTTTTGACTTCAGATTGCGTTTGAGGTATAACCTCTTCTGCACCAAAAAGTGATTCCAAAAAAGCATTTTTGTCAAATGGCTTTAAATCCTGATATTCCTGTCCTACTCCAAGATACAGGATTGGAGTTGAAGTAATTTTTACTATTGATATTGCAGCACCACCTCGTGTATCAGCATCACTTTTTGTCAAGATTGAACCGTCAAACTTTGTATATTGGTAAAATTCTCGTGCTTGATTTACAGTATCATTGCCAGCAAGAGAATCACCGACAAAAATTTTAAAATCTGGACTTACCACCTTGTTAATTTTTGAAATCTGATCCATGAGATTTTTACTTGTCTGCATTCGTCCTGCAGTATCTATTAGAATACAGTCAATTTTGTGCGATTTAGCATAAAGTACCGCATCTCGTGCAACAGCAGCTGGATCAGATCCATAATTTTGTGCAATGATTTTTAAATTTAATCTCTTAGCATGTTCTGTTATCTGTTCTATTGCACCTGCTCTGTAGGTATCTGCAGCAGCAATCACTACAGAAAATTTGTTCTGGCGCAAAAGGTATCCAATTTTTGCTACCGTAGTGGTCTTGCCAGTACCATTAATTCCCATAAAAGAAATGATGTAAGGTTCTCCCACAATTTTTTTCTTTTGAATGTTAGCTAGAATATCGATGTTTCCGGCAGAATCAAACAGATTTGAAATATTTTTTCTTAAGTTTTGTTTAACGACATTTGCTATTTGTTCTTTCTCAACAACAAGGCCAATTATTTTTTGTTTTAAATCATCTTTTAGAGAATCAATTACTTCTATTGCTACATCAGATTCTAATAATGCAACTTCTAACTCAAACAAGACTTCGTTAATGTCCTTTTCACTAAGTTCTTTTTGTCCAAAGCTCTTTACTGCAGAAGAAAAGGCATTCCTTAGTTTGTCAAACATAACATTGCCTTATTGCTTGTTTTGATTTGATTGTAAAATATGATTCATTTCTCGCTGACCATGTTCAAGTCTTAACGAAATCTCATGTTTTTGACCAGATAGTTGTTGTAGAACAATTTCTAATTCTTTTATTCTTTCTTCAACATAATTAATTGCAGAATTTTTATCTTGTTCAATAGATGTTCCTGCTCCAATGTGTATTAACATTTTTTCGTGTGGATGTATAGTTGCCTTTACAAAAGTTCCCATACCGACTGGGACAAGAGTCTCAAATTCTACATCACCACTTAGTGCCTTCATTGATTCTATTGCTCCTGCTGCTTCCTGTAAAAGTTTTAGCACAGATTCTTCTTTTTGCAACAAATCAGCCATATAACTTTCATATGCTTGCATTTGTTGGAGTAATGCTTGGGCTTTTTCTTCACTCATTTGCAAAAAATTCCATCGTCCGCCTATAAATGCATTCTCTGATTGATCTCATGCAAGTGGAATTTTGAATGATTGAAATAAAAAAGAAGAGATTAAACTTTGGAAAGTCTACTTTCTACTTCGTCCCAATTTACTAGATTCCACCAAGCAGTGATATAGTCCGGACGTCTATTCTGATATTTCAGATAGTAAGCATGTTCCCAAACATCAAGTCCCAACAAAGGAGTTAATCCTTTAGTTATAGGACTAGTTTGATTTGGCATTGTTGTATATTCAACTTTCTTTGTGCTTTGGTTATAAGCTAGCCATCCCCATCCGCTGCCTTGAATCGCTCCAGTATCTTTGGAAAACTTTTCTTTGAATGCATCGAAGCTTCCAAAAACTGATTTAATTGCATCAGCTACTTTACCTCCAGGCGTTCCTCCACCATTTGGTTTCATACTCTTCCAAAACAATGTGTGGTTATCGTATCCACCACCGTGGAAATTAACTGCTCCTCTTACGTTTTCAGGTACTTTGTCTAAGCTAGAAAGCAATTTTTTAAGATCCATGTTTTGCAAGTCAGAGCTAAGACTTTCTAAAGCAGTGTTTAGGCCATTGGTGTATGCTTGATGATGCTTAGAGTAATGGATTTCCATTGTCTTTGCATCAATATGCGGCTCAAGTGCATCATATGAATAAGGTAATTTGGGAAGTTCATATTTTGCCATGTAGAGAACTATGCACGTATTCAATTTATAACTTTGGTTGGAAATGTATTTTATCTAACTAAATTGATGAAAGCTGTTGAAACATTCCAAAAGTGTATTTTTCGTTATTGCAATAAGCTTCTGCATCTTCTTCATCTTATCAAACATCAATGCAGAGCAAAAATTACGATTTTATCTAGAAAATAATGTGTCATTGATTGGAGGTTTGATTCCAAGACAAGAAGGATTTGATGGTCAGGGAATCAAAATTGGGATAATAGATACAGGAGTAGATTACAACCATCCAGATCTTTTAGGATTCGGTCCTAATGGCAAGGTTATCGGGGGTTTTAATTTCATAAATAATTATGAGACTCCAATTGACACAATAGGACATGGCACTGAAGTAGCTGGAATAATAGCAGCAGATGGAAGCATGAAGGGAGTAGCTCCAAAGGCAAAGTTGTTTGCCTATAAAGTATCTTCGAGCGGTGAGTCTGTCTCATCAGATTTAATTGTAAAAGCAATTCATAAAGCAATTGATGACAAAGTCAATGTCATCAATATTAGTCTTGGAATAAACAAGACCAATGACGAGATTGACAAGGCAGTAAATGATGCTGTAAAAGATGGAATTACAGTTGTTGTAGCGGCTGGAAATAACGGACCAGAAAAAAGTACTATTGGAAGTCCGGGAAAGGATCTTAATGCGATAACTGTAGGTGCAACTTACAATAATGTCACACAAAGTGTCGTAGCAACACTTGAAATCGGAAAAACCCAATATCAGGTGCTTCCAATGCTTGGCACAAATTCTTTACTTGAGCCCATCATGGGAAAAGTTGTTTATGGAGGATATGGAAAAGTCAAAGATCTCGACAAGGTTGATGCTAGAAATGCAATATTACTTGAAGAACGAGGAAGTGATAAAAAAGGTGAAAAAGTCTATTTTTCAGAAAAAGAACGTAATGCTGTCAGCATTGGAGCCAAAGCTCTTATTGTATACAATAATGAACCAGGAATTTTTTTTGGGAATCTGATACAAGCAAATTCAAGCGTAAGTAACAAATCACTCATACCAGTCATATCAATGTCAAAAAGTGATGGATTAGCATTAAAAAATCTCTTGCTACAAAATGAAACCATAGCAAGATTAAACGTATTTAATCATCCGGATTTTATTGCGTCATTTAGTTCTCGTGGTCCAGTTTCACCATTTTATATAAAACCCGATCTTGTTGCGCCAGGAGTTTTTGTGAATTCTACTCTTATTGGAGGAAAATATAACCTTACAAGTGGAACAAGTATTGCAGCTCCTCACGTCACAGGCGCAGTCGCACTTTTGTTACAAAAGAATCATGACCTGAAGCCTGATGCAATTGCGTCGATTCTTTCGACTACTGCTGATCCTGTTACAGACGTATATGGAAATGATATTTCTACGGAGGTAATAGGAGGTGGAAGGTTAAATCTTACTAGAGCATTTTCTGCCAATTTGATAATAATTCCACATAGTATGGTCTTCAATCTTTCTTTGGATAAACCATATCAAATGGAAACATTGCATTTGCAATCTATCAAAGGGAATATACCGAATGTCCAAATAAATTTTAGTCCAGATAAAAATGATCTAAAATTAGAAGCCACACTGGAAAATGACTCGTTGAATGTAAAAGTTTCAAACCAACAAAATTCGATGGGTGATTTTTACAGAATGCTTTCAATTAATGATGGAAATTCAACCTATCGTATACCAATTCTTATTCATATAACGAGAGGAACAATAAACACAAATGATGATAATGGAATCTTGACCTTTAATCTTGATTATCCAGATAGTTGGTCATTTGCAAAAATTTCTGTAATGAAAAAAGATTCAGATCAAGTTCAGATAGCCTCGCTCTTACCACAGCAAAGTTCCTCTCTCGCAGTTTATGAGTCTGGAGAATATTGGATTCAAGCACAGATAACTACTCCCCATGGAATTGATAATGCGTATGACATAATCATGGTTGAAAAATCAGCTAATAAGACAGGATTTGGAATTCTGGAATCATTTGGAATTCCAGTAAAGACCATTAGCATAATTTCTGGAATAATTATTACTATTGCAATCTTAGGATTAGTATTCCGACGTAAATAACTATGAGAGAAGATGTGGTCCCGCTTCTTTGATTTCTTGTGGAGTGTTTCCAAATTTCTTGAAATTTTCCACGAACATTTGAGCAAGCTTACTTGCAGAAATATCATATCCATTTTTTTCTGCCCAAGTGTTTCTGGGATTAAGCACTTCAGGAGGTACCTCAGGACAGGTTTCTGGAACATCTAAATTGAATATGATATCGTGTCTGTATTTTACTTCATCAAGCGCTCCTGTAAGAGCTGCAGTAACCATCATTCTCGTGTGTTTGATATTCATTCTCTTTCCTATTCCATATGGACCTCCGGACCATCCTGTATTGATAAGATAGACTCTGGTGTCATGTTTTGTGATTTTTTCGCCTAGCATTTTTGCATATACTGAGGCATGTCTAGGCATAAAAGGAGCACCAAAACATTCTGAAAATGTCGCTCGAGGTTCTGTAATTCCTCTTTCAGTTCCTGCAAGTTTACTTGTATATCCTGACATAAAATGATACATGGCTCCTTCTTTTGATAATCTTGCAATTGGAGGCAATACACCAAAAGCATCTGCAGTTAGAAAAACTATAACTTTAGGATTTCCACTTACACTTGGTATTATGGCGCCAGGAATATAATCAAGTGGATATGCTGCTCTCGTGTTTTCTGTTAGACTGCTGTCATTAAAGTCTGGAATTAGTGATTGTTTGTTTATTACAACATTTTCTAAAACTGAACCAGACTTTATCGCATCCCAGATTTGGGGTTCTGCTTCTTTGTTAAGATTGATACATTTTGCATAACATCCTCCTTCAAAATTGAAAATTCCTTTATCGGACCAACCATGTTCATCATCGCCTACTAGCTTCCTATTTGGGTCTGCAGAAAGTGTGGTTTTCCCAGTACCTGAGAGTCCAAAGAATAATGCAGAATCTTCATTTCTACCAACGTTTGCTGAACAATGCATTGGAAAAACACCTCGCTTTGGGAGAATGTAATTCATGACAGAAAATATTGCTTTTTTTATTTCACCAGCATAACAGGTCGCTCCGATTAACACTATTTTTTTTGTGAAGTTTAATATGATAAAGGCATCAGTTCTAGTGCCGTCAATTTCAGGAATTGCCTTAAAGTCATTTAGTGCAATCAAGGTAAATTCAGGTTTATGAGATTCCAGTTCTGCTGTAGTTGGTCGTATAAATAATTGTCTTACAAAAAGACTCTGCCATGCATGATCATTTATTATTCTAATTGGCAACCTATTTTCAATATCGGCACCCACAAAACCATCAAAAACAAAAATCTCCTTTTGCTCTATGTGTTTTATCATTTTATCATAAAGGTTTTCAAATTTATCTTCAGGAAACGGATGGTTTACCTTACCCCAGTCTACATTAGAATGGGTTTCTTTATCATCAACGATATAACGATCATCGGGGGATCTACCTGTGTATTTTCCTGTCCTTACTGAAAGTGACCCATTTGCCGTGAGCATTCCTTCATTTTGCTCTAGTACTAAATCAATGAGTGATTGCACCGGTAGGTTTCTATGCACTTTATCTGTGTTAATTCCTTGTTCCTTGAATTGTGCCATAAATTTACCATTGATTGTTGTCTTTGGATCTTTTGACATCGGGTAAAACAATCCGCCTCTAATTTCCTTATTATCTCTTCTCATTGCAGATTGCCTCCAGAAACGTATTTATTTTAAAATTCAGGCAGGTTTTTACATGCCTATAAATAAAGACGCATTAGAGTTACGAAAAAAAGTAAAAGAACACATCCCTGACTTTGTCAGAGAGGAAAGCTGGAGATATTTCAGATTATCTGAAAATTGGAGAAAGCCAAAAGGAATTGATAATCATCAGCGAAAACAAAAAAAAGGTTGGCCCTCACTTGTCAAAATAGGATACGGTGGACCAAACATAACAAAAGGATTACACCCATCGGGATATTCTGATAATTTAGTTTACAACATAAGAGATTTAGAAAAACTTAATCCAAAAAAGGACGGAATTAGATTGGGTCATAGCGTAGGAAAGAAGAAAAGACTAGAAATTGTAACTAAAGCAAAAGAAATGAACTTTAAGATATTTAATGCGAGGGTGTCCACAAGTGGTAGTAAATCTTAAGACCAAACGACATCTAGTAGCAAGAATGTTAGGTGTAGGAGCTAACAGGATAAAATTTGACTCGGAATATTTAGATGATGTAACAGATGCTATTACAAGAGATAATATTCGCAGTCTTATTACAGCAAAGATAATCGAAGTTAAGCCAATAAAAGGTACATCTAAAGGCAGATCATATTATAAGAAATCCCAAAGACGTAAGCGCGGAACAAAACAAGGTTCAAAGAAAGGATCAAAAGGATCGCGTACAGGCAAAAAACAAGTATACGTAAGAAAGATAAAATCATTACGACATCGTCTGAGGGTTTCGAAACTTAGAAAAGAAATAACAAATAAAGATTTTTGGAAGTTATACAGACAAGCTGGAGGAAACCAAATTAGAAACTTGGCACATCTTCGAAGTTTGATTGAAGAGACGCATAAAAAACATAGTTAAAATCTAAACACTGTTTTTTGATCAATAATTTTTCCATTATTGATCTTAACTCCCTCCTTTGAAAGCATGTGAGCTTTGATCTTTTCTCCCCATGCATATCCACCAATCTGTCCATTAGATTTGATAACTCGATGACAAGGAACTATCACGGGATATGGATTTTTACTCATAATTCTGCCTATTGCTCTTTGTCCATTTTTTAAACCAACAGCATTTGCAAGCTCGGCATAAGTAGTAACTTTGCCAGAAGGGACTTCGAGAAGTTTTTTGAATACTCTTTCTTCAAGTTTCATATTCTTATCATCTCAAGGTTTGTTGTTTCTATAAGTTCTACTATTTTTTGTTTATTCTTACCAAGGCCACTCCAATCTAATAGAACACCTTTTGCTTCTTTATTTCGTTCTACAATATGAGAGAACAATTTTTCATCGATAAAATCTAAGGCATGTTTTGGTATAACAGTGCCCAAAGCATATTTACCTTCAATTAATTCTCTAGTGAATTTTTCTGGATAGTGAGTTCCACCAATGCCGATCATAACATTACGTAAATCAATAGTGCTTGATAATACATTATCGACGATTTTAGCGATATTACTGCATAGTATTTTGTCATTCCATTGTTTCTCTGTTGTTCCAATTTCTATAAACAAAACGGGTTTGTTTAATGCAGTGGGTCCATGATGGGTTGCCTCTATTATGATTTTAAAATCTGGAAAATCACTTCTTTTTGCCCATAAAGATTGAATGTAAGATTTCTGTAGGTGAGGGTGAGGAATTGCAACTTGTTGCGGTTTTCCACCAAATAATGCTTCTGAAAAATTTCCAGTACTATGACAAGTAAGTGCTAGTATTCCAGTTTCAGATGCGTGTTTTGACAAAAAAACAAAACCATCATAATTATATTTTTCTTCAAGCCAATCAGCAGAAATTGCAGGTGTTGGTATTATTATAAGATCATAATTTTTTCCACGATAAATGTCATGGTCTTGATTCATACTTTGAGCAAGGTGATGAGCCAGATTACTGCCAGCAGGGTCAGAATCATACGCAACTAATAATTGCATAAGATAAGAGATATAAGTACACTTTATTAATTTCCTCCAATGGCAAA
>CAZHDX010000032.1:0-11859 GCA_964531195.1 uncultured Nitrosopumilaceae archaeon | reverse complement strand
AATTAGAGGTGAAACAATAGCTGCAGAGGACGTCTTACATGATATTGGTGCACTAAGCATGTATTCTTCAGATAGTCAAGCAATGGGTAGAGTTGGAGAAGTAACAATTCGAACATGGCAGACGGCAGATAAAATGAAAAAAATGTCTGGTAGTTTGAAAGAAGAATCTGGAAATAATGATAATTTTCGTGTAAAAAGATATCTGTCGAAAATTACCATCAATCCAGCAATAACACATGGAATTTCTGATTATGTTGGTTCTTTACAACCAGGAAAATTAGCTGACATAGTCATTTGGAATCCAGAATTCTTTGGAGTGAAACCTAGATTGATAATAAAAGGAGGATTCATAGTTTATTCCCTAATGGGTGATCCTAATGCATCGATCCCAACGCCAGAACCTGTGTATTATCGTCCAATGTTTGGAGCTCTTGGAAAAGCAATACAAACTACATCTGTAACTTTCACGTCAAAACTAGCAATACGAAATGGTCTGGCAAAAAAAATCGGTTTGAAGAAGAAATTACTTCCTGTGAAAAATTGCAGAGAAATCAGTAAGAAGAATATGCTCTACAACAATTTAGCTCCAAAAATAGAAATCGATCCTGAAACTTACAAAGTTAAAGTAGAAGGAAAATTGGTGACAACTGATCCCTCTCAAAAATTATCGATGGCAAGGTTGTATCATTTGTTCTAGTTCGACAATCGAAATCAATATATTTTTATATTTACTAAGTATAAAATATAATATGAATCCTGTGAATACACGAGATGAAGTCGAGAAAGCTTCTAGAAAAGTAACTGAATCGCTTTATGGCACTGAAATTCAGGATTTCAAGATAAGAGAACTCTTTCCATTACCGGAAAAGGGGCCTCAAGACTCTTGGGATGTGCAAGTGACCTTTCTGTCAAACAAACTAAAACATACTGTAGATCTAGTTATTCAAAAGAAGGATGGTCACGTAACCAATGCGAGACTAATCGATACGATGGTTCCTTTATAGAATCGTCCAAGAGGAATTATTTTTTATTCAATAATTTTTATACAATAAAAAATTATTAGAGACACTATCTCATTTGTATTATTTAAATACTGATTAAAGATTTTTAAAATAAACTGTTGATCAATCCTTATGCCAAGCCAGGGATATGGAACAATAGGGCTAAAACCTGCGATCATATCTAAACTTCAAGAAGACACAGATGAATATTATCCAGGAATGTTTCTTCCTAGTGCCTTGATAATCATGATGAATGAGATAAAACGAAAATACTATACAGTCGGGATGTACAACATAAAGATAGATTTCTCAGGCAGATATACCTCCCTGACCGTGAGATCCGATGTCAAGAAATGGTTTGAAGAAAATTATGAGGTATTGAAGGAAAAATATGAAAAAAAATACAAAGCAAACAATTTTACAAAATTCGCAAGCATCTTCATGCTTAACATGTTTGAATCTAAATCAGTCTCCCAAGATAATATTATAAAGCTAAAGGAGGCCGATTTTACTTGGTTACTTTCAGAATACAATCAAAGGAAGAAAGAATATGAAATAAAATATGGGGCAAAAACATTTGAACATTTTGCAGACGTATTTCTTAAAGATCTGCTAGAAAGAATCAATTCTGCAAAAAAAATACTTACCTTATAGAATTCTGATTTTTAGAATATAATGGGCCAAAATAACAGCATCTAATTTGACAACAAAGGTAAATGAATCGTTTTTTCGCCCAATCCTGCGTTCATTAGTAGTTGGAAGGTTAAAGAAATATCACTTCGTGTTATTTCTGGCATATGAGTCACTCCTCCTTCATGTTTTAGATCTTTTATGAAATCAAATATTTCATCAACAGTAACAGGTCCATCTTCAAGTCCTAATTCATTGTTTACAGCATTATATGTTGCAATATAATAACTCAGAATAGATGTCTTGCTTAGAAATTCTTCAGTTTTTGGATCGAGCCTGTTGCTGATTCTTTCCATGAATCAAACTACTACTTTCAAAAATGATTTAAGGTTTAGGGTAAAAAATGTAAACTACTGATTTATAGCAGAAAATTTATGCGTAATCTACATTTTACTCGATTATTTTTGTAAATATTGCATATTTAACGACTAAAAGGGAAAATTTCAAAAGAAGGAAATTATAAATATATTTAGTAATCAAATTAATTTGTGAAAATAAAGAGAATTCCTCTTAAGCTCATTGATATAGCTGATGAAAATGTTAGAAAAGATCATCCCTTTGGAAAAGATAACAGAGATCAATTGATGAAAGAACATTTGTCTAAATTTGAATTATTGCAACCAGTAGTGGTTAGATTTGATAATGTAAGCAAAAGATACAAGCTTCTAATTGGTCGCAGAAGATTCCTATCCTTGAGTGCAAAGGGATCAAGAGAGATTCCTGCAGTAGTAACCGAGCTTGAAGGTAAAGAAGCAGAAGCTGCATCCTTGTTTGAAAATCTAATTCGCAAAGATCTATCCCCAATTCAAAAAGCAAAGATGGTAAAAAAGTTGATAGAATCAACTGAATCTGGCATTACCGGTGTTTCTAGAAAATATGGATTACCAAAAAGCACAGTTAGTGAATGGCTAAGTGTTCTATCTTTAGCAGGACCATTACAGCACGCACTAGAAAATGGTGAAATCACACTTTATGAAGCGATACAAATAGCAAGAAAGCCAAAGTCACTCCAAGATAAGTTGGTTGATGCTGTATCTGAAGGAAAGTTACAAGAAATAATGATAAAAACAGGAGTAAAACGTGGAGCGCCAAAAGGGCTTTTGACTGTGCGTCTTGTGTTTAATCCAAAGAAAAAATTTGATAAAAAAATTTGGGAACAATTGAATTATCAAGCAAATAAAAATGGACTTGTAGTAACTGACTATGTAAAGAATTTGCTAGTAAAGAATCTTAACTAGTTCGACAGTCGAAACCAATTTTGAATAAATTTTGCAATATCATCGTACTGCCAAGACTGGACAGTGAGCATAAGCTACAACATCATTAGCCACACTTCCCATAAGGAATTTTTCTAATCCTGTCATACCTTTAGTTCCAATAACTATGAGATCTATTTTATGAGTTTTGGCATAATCTATTATCATTTTTTTTACAGAAGAGCCTAATAGAATTTGTTTACGAATGACAACCCCTTCATCTTCCCCTGCACGTACAACTTTATCAAGTAATTTTTCTGCCTCTTTTTTTAATGCATCTTGGAATGCTTTCAGTCTACCTCCCCTGTAATATCCTAGGACATCGGCAGTAGCACCAAATGACGACTTACCAATTACGTGAATCACTGTTATTTCTGATCCTGTGGATTTTGCTAACATTATTGCATATGATATTGCCTTATCTTTGTATCCAGATCTGTCAATTGCCAATAATATTTTTTTGATTGATGGATTTTTTTGTGACATTTTTTAGTGCTCCATCTTACATTCTTGAATCATTTTTTCCTCATTTACGATTTCCCTTCTCTATCTGTCTAATGTCAATTGGATTAACCCAATCTTTGACATCCGCACCTGAGACAACATCAGAATCATTTGGTATAAGATAGACAACATCGTGTCTTGGTGGATTTCTTTTTTGTGTTGCCAAACTTACTAGTATAAAGACGGGAAGTGAAACTAGTGGAGGAATAATTGTATCCAACCCAAGATAAGCAAACATTGGATCACCAGGGGCACTATTGGTTATAAGGAAAAATAGGATTAACCTCAATACAGAGCCTACAACTATTGATGCCACTGCTCCTGCTGATGTTGATTTTTTCCAAAATGTTCCAAAAACTAACGGTACAAGACATCCAGCCAACACAATGTCAAATGCCAGTATCAAGTATACACCAGGTCTTGGAATTAGATATCCTAATGCAAAAGCGGCAAAAAACATAGGAATGACAAAAAGTCTAGTAGAGACTAGTAGTTGTCTATCTGTGAGTTTTTCTTTTTTCAGGAATCTTGTAACTATATTGCGTTGCAGCATGTTTCTTGATAGTACGCTGGCGATTGCTAATGTTCCTCCATTTGCAGTAGACATACCACAGCTAATGGTACTTACAAGCATCAAGATGCCAATTACTGCGGGCATATGTTTTATTGCTATAATTGGATATAGCGTGTACGGATCAGCTTTAACAACATCTGGTTCAACAGTAATTCCAATTATTCCCATCATAGTTGTAGGAATGAGAATCAAAAGAGTTAGGCCTGCTGCCATGTATGAACCCTTTTGAGCAGTCCTTCCACCGTCTGCAGCAAAAACACGCTCCATAAAGTCAAGTGCAACAATATCCCCTATTCCTAACGATATTATGCTAGCCCAATTGATTAGAGCACCGTTACCGACATCGTAAAGACCAGACATGTCCATAAAGTTACCAGGTACATTTGCAACTATTGTTTCTAATCCGCCAGGGATAGGCGACCACGGACCGATAAAATATAGAAATCCTGCCCAGAATCCAACCACTGCCAAATAGATATGGAATATATCAGTATATGCACACGAAAACAATCCGCCAAAATATGTGTACAATAATACTACAGCTGTAGAAATCAACATTGCATAAATCAACGGTATACCTAAAACCACAGATAAGATGTAACCACTTGCGCCTAGGTTTCCAGCTACAAGTACAATAAAACTTATCGACATTAAAGTGCCAGACATTACTTCTGCAACATTTCCGTAACGCCTATAGTAGAAATCGGCTAGGGTAATCATATTCATCCGATTGAATCTCTTTCCAAAGAAAGCACCTGTTAAAACAAGACAGATTGCTAAGCCAAGAGGTATGACTGCACCTCCCCAGAATCCAAATGAAGCTGACAATGATACGTTTCCAAGAGATGCATTACCATCAACTGCTTCAGAAACCAACATGGTGCCAATAAAAAATAATGGTAGGCTCTTACCAGCTACGATGTAACGCTTACTACTTTTTTTGACAAATTTTACTGCAAGGACACCAATAACAGCAGTAGCTGCAACAAATGCCATGACTGTTATCGGATAATAAAGTGGAATATCCCCCATGTTCCTTGTTATTAGTAATTATATATTATTAAATATGACGGTTTGAGCTTCATTAAATAGTTCGATTGTCGAATTTCATATGTAGAAATTCAAAAAAGTAGAGAATTATATGTTTTTTATTGATTTACTAGCTGTCATACTTGGCACACATCGAGCATTTGGAAATTAGATTCTATGATCTCTTGCCATGTGCATTCGAAAGGAGGATTCATTTTCAAACGATTCATCACATGTTATGCACAAATAGGAAGTTTTTTTATCATGTAAATCTTGAGCGTGTGTTAAGAGATCTTCTCTATCTTTAAAAGTAGCACCGCAAGCTCCACATCCATATTTTTTGCCAAACATCTCTATTGATAATATTTTTTAATTTATAAATTTCGTGTTCATTAAATGTGATAATTATTTCATTTTCTTAAGCTTTGAATAAAGAAAGGGATCCAGTTTTCGTGCTGTATCAAAACACTTTTGTCCTTCGTCCGCCTTATTTTGCATCGCTAAAGCTCTGCCTTTGTTATACCAGGCTTTTGCATATTTTTCATTATTTTCTATTGCCCTGTCGAAGCATTCTATTGCTTCCTCTAACCTTTTTGATTTGATTAGTGTTAATCCCTTATTATGCCACGTAATAGGATTGGAAGAGTCAATTGCAATCGCACGTGAAAATGATTCTAAAGCTTCCTCGGCCCTTCCCAGTTTATCTAAAATCAAGCCCCTATCGCCCCATGCAAAATCATTACTTGGTAATACCTGTATCGCTTTATCGAAGTATTCCAAGGCTTCTTCCGGTCTATTTGCATTTGCCAAATCTTCACCATATTTGACATAATCTTCAGAAGCCTCTTTTTTTGTAGCCTTCTTGAATTCTGGAGATGATATATTATTTCTTTTTTTTAACCAATTAAACATAGTATATTACTCTAAACATTTTCTGTTTTATGTAACTCGTCTTCTTTTTTGTCACCCTTTAGTCCTACTGTACCCATGAACAAAAAGAAGCCACTTGCAACTAGTATTACTGCAAACATTGCATAAACGCTAGTCATATCCATTAAAACATTAATAATTCCAATGTATTTAAAATTTTATTCAACTGTGTTTTGAGTATACAAACGTGAGGAATTAAGGTTAATCTAATTTTTGGAATAACACGTAGATTACGCAGCGCTCTGAAAAAATTTTAAAATCAAATCTGAAAAAGTTCGACCGTAGAACAAAATCAAAACGTAGATTACTTAGACAAATTTAAGTAGATACTAATGTATTATTAATCGATAAATATGGGAATGGAGTTTTACGGAGATTCATACAAGGGTAATGATGAGCCGATCTTTGTTGGTATTCCTACCTTTTTGAAATTACCTTGGATAAGAAGTCAAACAGAATTACAGAAAGTCAAACCTGATGTTGCAATTATTGGAGAACCTTTTGATTTTGGAACGACGATTCGCCCTGGGGCAAGATATGGACCACGAGCCATTCGAGCAGCATCCACTGTACCCTCTCCACCATACGAACATTTCAATATTGAAACAGGTGTCGATCCCTTTGGTGTTTTTAGAACAGTTGACTATGGTGATGTAAATATTTCACCAGGCGATGTAGTCGAATCTCACAGAAGAATGACTGACAAAGTAAAAGAAGTATTAGATATTGATGGAATTCCAGTAATGCTCGGAGGAGATCACTCCATTACTTTTGCAAATGTGCGCGCATTTGCAAAAAAGTACAAAAACATCGGAATGATACACATAGATACCCACGCAGATTGCGCTCCTCAGGGATTATGTGGCTTCAAATATGATCATGGCGCTCACATTAGAAGAATTATGGAATTAGGTTGTTTGAAGGGAAAGAACTATACTTTAATTGGTCCTAGAGGATATTGGCCAGGTCATGACTTGTAAAAATGGATGGCAAATCAGGATTTTCAATGGTTTAAAATGCTAGATGTAGAGGAGCTTGGAATTGATCAAATTGCAAAAGAGGCTGCCGATAGAGCTAATGACAATGTTGATGCAGTATACATTAGCTGGGACATTGATACATTCGATCCAGCCTATGCACCAGGAACTGGAGAACCAGAACCAAACGGCCTAACCTCACGAGAAGGAATGCGTTTAATGAGATTACTTTCTACATCGTTTGATCCAGACAAATTCGCATTTGATCTTGTGGAAGTCGCTCCAAACTACGATGTAAGTGATGGAAATTCTTACAACGGCGGCATTACTTCTGGATTAGCAAATAGATTGATTGTAGAACTCCTCGCTGGCTTATCTCTTACTAAAAAGGGATTAACAGAAGGCAAACCAGTTAGACCAAATCTTTATCGTGGAAAAAACCATACATATGATTTTGGGAACGGTCCAAAAGCAAAGATACCAAAAAGAAATTAATGATACGGCTGAAAATTGAGATAAAGGGAGAACCAGATGTCCTACCCTTTACCAAAGTTTTTGAATTCAATGAAGATGATGAAATAATTTTTTTAAACTCACTAGAAATGTTAAAAGAAAAATTGTCAAGAAACTTGAAAATTAATGCAAATGAAACCATTACGGTTTATTGTGCATATGTAATCAATGGACTTCGATCAGGTAAATCAATTGAATACATACAAGAGAACAGCTCTAAAATCTTGTCACAAGAACAGGTAATGATAGGAGTCGCAGAAACCCTGAGAGAAATCATCTTTGAAGCAACCATTGACAACATGCCAAAAAAAATTCTCATATTTGACAAACCTATTCCGACAAGCAATTATGTGTTATCATCAAACAATACCAAAAACTCGGCTTAAAATTGATTTAATTTAATTCTAGAGAACAATTCATCAGTTAGAGTTTTTTGTTTCATTGAATCTAGGATTTACTTTCTTTATGATTATGTATATCAACATCTTTTTGCTGCATAGAGTTGCTTTTTCTTGTTACAAATCCATATCCAAAAGATACTGAAATTATTATTACTGCAAGTACTGGACCAGTCCATTCTGGTAGAAATTCTGTTTTAGTCATAATCTCATATGAGGCAAGTGAGGCTACTGTCATAGCTGCACCACTCAGAGCATATGCCATGTAGCGAAAGCCCTTTGTCCTAAGTATTCTTGAAAAAGCCGAACGAAGTAGCACACTATCAACTGTATCGACAGGAATCATTCCTAGAGCAAAAAATCCTGCAAGTATCAAAGCCACTTGAATGCCTGCCGTTGCTGACGCTACTGCAGACAGAGTTATTGCAGATATTTGTGTAGCAGTATCAAAACCTAAACCAAATACTAATCCTGTAACAAGAGATGAACCAACTGGACCTAACATTCCAGTTCTAGCGAGAACCTTGCTTGAAAGAATTGCAGAACCGCTTCTTCCCCATTTTTTTAGCGAATAGATATTGACAGATCCGATGGTGCCAAGTGCAATAGCACCTATCACACCACCCCAGAATGAGAGACTGTCAGTGCTAATAATGCTACCAATTACATATATTATAAAAATCATTTCTGCTAGTACAGATATCATATGTCCAGAGCTAAATCCAGCTCCAACCCATCGAGATTTTTTTGAAGCATTATGTAAGCGTACAAGATTATCTATGGCAGTTATATGATCAACATCAAAGCCATGACGCATTCCTAGTACTATCATAGTTGGGATTGATAAAAAAATAAAAGCAAAGGAACTTAGCAATTCAGAACACTCCTACTACTATCTAGTATTACTTGATTCAGATTTCGTAATACTAGTTTTTGCATTAAAAATCATAAATAATCTATCTATAAAAATATCCCCATTTCACACGTAAACTACATAATCTCTAGCAGAAAAACATGCGTAAAATACAGAAAATTAATTTCCAGACAAGTATAATTCAAACAGTTGTTACAAAATAAACCTTCAAACTTTTGATACCACGGTTTTCTGAGATATTTTTTGCAAGTTCTTTTATCCTTTTGATCTTTCCCTTTACCATTATTGTTTCTAGGCAATTATTATGATCTAAATGAACGTGAGTTGCAGCACTAATTATATCGGTATAATCATGTTGAGTATGCGTAGATAAAGAATCTTGATCATACGTGTGATTATCGTACAGCATGGTTATTGTTCCAGCGCCAGTTTTGTTATCTCTCGCATTCCAATCATATTCATCAATAAATGAGTGAATAGCTGTTTGAATCGCTTTTGATCTATCAGAGAATCCTGCCTGTTTCATTGCTCTATCAAATTCCAGTAGAAGTTTTGGAGGCAAAGACATGCTTATTCTCTTAACATGTTTATCATTATTCAAATGTCTGTGTTTCTTCAAATTCATTCTTAATGAACTAGTCTATCTTTTATCTTTTAATTTTAAATTTGTTGATATTGCAATTATCTCATCTCTTGCAAGTTCAACATAGAATTAGAATCAACAGAATTTTCAAAACAAGAACTGATAAATTGGACAAAACCTAAGAAAATTAATGCTTAATTATGATTACCCTTTATATCGACCACCGTCTGAAGCAAAATCTCTAATCTTTCAAGTTACTTTGGGTTGCTCGTTTAATGTTTGTTCATATTGTAATATGTACCGAACCAAAGAATATGTCGAACGTCCATGGGATGAAATCAAAATGGAAATTGACTTGGCGTCAAAGCACATGCAAGATACAAGCAGAATTTTTTTGGCAGATGGTGATGCGCTAAACCTACCTACAGAAAAAATGCTTCAAATCCTAGAATACATAAATAAAAAATTTACAAATCTTGAAAGAATATCTAGTTATGCAATGCCAAAAAATATTCTTGAAAAATCTCCAGAGGATTTGAAAAAAATTCATGATGCAGGTCTTTCTATGTTTTATATTGGAATAGAAAGCGGTTCTGATAAAATTTTAAAAAAAGTAACAAAGGGAGCTACAGCTCAAACGATAATTATGGCTTGTCAAAAGGCAAAGGATGCTAATTATGCAATCTCGTGCATGATAATACTTGGACTTGGGGGCAAAGCCTATTCAAAAGAACATATTGACGAAACAGCAAGAGTGCTCAGTATTACTGCTCCAAACTATGTTGGTGCCCTAACATTACATCTTGAAGAAGGAATACGAGATGAATTTTTGAATAAATTCAAAGAGCCCTTTATACCAATAGACGATGCAGATGCATTAATTGAACTTGAAAATCTTGTAACCAAGATGGATCCAAAAAAACCCGTTATTTTCAGAGCAAATCATGGATCAAATGCTTACCCCATAGGAGGTACATTTCCAGATGACCGAAAAGAAATACTTAAGAAAATTGCTCATCTAAAAGAGCATCCTGAGCTTTGCAGACCTGCAGGATTCAGGGGATTCTAGAGAACAATGACATAATCGCAATAATCAATAATCGCTTCGTAATGTAAATCTCATGGAAAAACCGATGCAAATTCTAGGACTTGCTGGCAGCCTACGAAAAGGATCCTTTAATCGTGCCATATTAAAAATTGCTCAAAAGACAATATCAGATAATGCAATCTTGGAAATTTTTGAACTTGATAAAATTCCTCCTTTCAATCAAGATTTGGAAAAAAACCTACCAGAATCCGTAGCAGAACTAAAAGAAAAAATAAGATCAGCTGATGCCATCCTCTTTGTCACTCCAGAATATAACAAATCAATTCCAGGAGTTTTAAAAAATGCAATTGATTGGGCGTCAAGACCACATGGTGATAATTCTTGGAACTCAAAACCAGTCGCCATAATAGGAGCATCTGCTGGGATGCTAGGCACAGCAAATGCTCAATACCATCTAAGACAAGTTTGTGTTAACTTGAATGTGTATCCACTCAATAGACCTGAAGTAATGATCGCAAATGTAGCAGACAAGTTTGATAGTGAAGGTAACCTGATTGATCAGAAAACTCGAGACAAAATAAAAGAACTGTTAGATGCATTAATTATCTGGACCGTCAAGCATCAAAAAATGAATAATTAAAAATTTGAAGCAGATCTGACTTATCAAATATCTATCTTGTTCTATTTTTGAACTATTCGGTCAGAACTACAAGGTTAAATTCTCAAAAATATCTTTCTTAACTGTTGGAAGATAATCAAAATAACTTGGATCGGATATGTGAGAAAGTTTTCAAGTTAGATAATAGAATACGATCTGCTCGAATAATAGGCAACAAGGGCAAATTAGTGGCTGGTGGAATGAGAGAAGGTGTAAAGGCTCTCGAAGATCCAAAAAAAGATGAAATGTTGTTCATGGAGCTTTCCCTCAGAGTACGTATGCGTCACGAATTTGACGAGGAATTTGGCCCAGTGGAATTTTCGCTTTCATACAGAGGCAAAATAATCATGATGAGCTTTCCAATGGGTTCTAGTGTACTTTTTGTAAGCTCAGAAAAACAAATTGATCTAAATAAGATTCCTTTAAAGATTTTAGAGATAATCAAATCATTTCCTGAAATATCAGATCAAAATATTTAGAAAAATCATTAAAAATGGACCCATAGGCCTTTTGATCTCTCAACTAGTTCTCAAAATTGTTTTCCAGGATGTTGTAAATAAAATAATTGACACAACAGATATTGCTAGGACAAGTGTTATCATACTAAATTCTGGCACTACTAACGCCCCGTGTATCTCCACATAACTTGCACCCTCTGGAATAGTGAAATGAATTGTGGTCGAAGATTGTGTGGACGAGTCTACATAAAATGGAATATCAACTTGACCGAATCTAATAAAATTGATTTGGCTTATCATAGAACTTGGCATGGTCAATTTCATTTGTCCACCATTTCCTGATCCTAAGTCTATTCTTATGTCAGA
>CAZHDX010000031.1:0-11985 GCA_964531195.1 uncultured Nitrosopumilaceae archaeon | reverse complement strand
ATAACACATCAGTCTTGCCTATTGGGAATGAGCTTGGTGCATTGTTAGTCACAGATTTAATAATTCCATTATCTGTTACAGTTGCATTACCTAAATTCACTAAATTTTCGGTAGGTGATTTTGCTTCAAATACAACATTAGAAGGCGGAGTCAAAGTTGGAGGAGTAGTATCAACAATCTTTACCGTCTGAGTAGCGGTGGCATCATTACCAGAAGCATCTTTGGCAGTCCATGTTATTTTGGTTATACCAACAGGAAAAGTCTTTGGAGCGTTATTAGTCACAGATTGAATAATTCCATTATCTGTTACAGTTGCATTACCCAAATCAACTGTAGTGTCTTTAGCACTGGTTGCTTCTGCTGTAATATCAGATGGTGCATGAATTATTGGAGGAGTTGTATCCTGAGCAGTAACTATCTGTTTTGCAGTTGCCGCATTTCCAGATGCATCCTTTGCAGTCCATGTAACAACAGTTTGTCCTATCGGAAAATATGCAGGAGCATCGTTTGTTACTGACATTACTCCAACTGCATCAAAAGCTGAAGGTAGTCCAAGTTCTAGTGAATTATGATCAGGGCTTTTTGCTTCTATAGTTATACTTGGAGGTGCTGTTAGTGTAGGTGCAGTGGTATCAATCAAAGTAACCTTTTGTACATTCTTTGCTACATTTCCTCCTGAATCAGTAGCTGTCCAAGTCACCATCGTGCTACCAATTGGAAATTGAGACGGTGCGTTGTTAGTTATTGAGACTACTGATGTATTGTCTGTTGCAGTCGCTTGTCCAATAGAGACTGTAGTCAACATACCAGATGCTTGAACTGTCATATCAGCTGGTGCAGTAATTATTGGTGGAGTTTTATCATTAGGATTGTTTATCTTTGGAATCTCTTGTTGGGTTTGATTATCAGTGATTTGCTCTTGTGTAGTTTGAGTTTGCGCTGGTAAAGTAGTACCAAATTTTTGGATTCTATTGTTGCTACTATCGACCACATAGACATTCCCAGAAGAATCCACTTTAACATCACGAGGATTATCAAAAAAGTCAGGTCCTGTTCCTTGACTACCCCAGGAAACAAGCTGATTTCCATCTTTATCGATTTTTACTATTCTATTGTTTCCAGAATCTGTTACAAAGATATTCCCTGATGAATCCACACTTAGTCCAAGCGGAGTCTTTAGGTTAGAACCTGATGATGCAGCAAAAGAATGTAAGAAGACACCATCTTGTGTAAATTTCTCTACTCGATTATTTCCTGAATCAGAAACATAGATACTCCCTTGTGCGTCAGCGGCTACTGCACGTGGAGAAAGGAATTGGCCATCTTTAAGCCCACTTTGCCCAATTGATTGTATAAATTTTCCATCAGCTGAAAATTTGGCAATCCTACTATTACCAGTATCTGCAACATATACATCGCCACTTGGATCAACTGAAATTCCCTGAGGAAGTAAAAATTTTCCATCCGTGCTGCCTTTACTTCCCCATTGGGTGACAAACTTTCCTGAAGTATCAAACTTTTGAACTCGGTTTTGTTCGTTGTCAATAACATAAACAGAATCATTGAGAATAGCAATTCCAATAGGAGCTTGAAATTGTCCATTTCCATCCCCTTTAGCTCCCCATGTATCTAAGAAATTTCCATTAAAATCAAACTTTTCAACCCGCCTATTTCCCAAGTCTGTAACATAGACATTTCCAGAAGAGTCAATTGCTACTCCCTGAGGAAAAGCAAATTGGCCTAATTTTCCTAATCCATAGGAACCCCACTGCATTGAGTAGGGAGGAGCTGAGGTTGCTCCAGAATATTGGATCAGTGTGCTTGAAAGTACTACAGCAAAAATCCCAATTAGCAGAAATCCGAATGCTTTCAACTGACATGACTCATAAAATACTAAAAAGTTCTCTAAAGTTAGGAATTATTGCAGTTTTTGTCAATTAAGGTCAATTAGAACGGCTTGTTGACCTCTCTTGTGAATGCATAGCTTGCAAAGGCCACCATTACTGCAACAAAACCACAGATTACAGCAACATCTATGATGATAGAAGAGAATTGAGCTGTTCCTGTCATCATCTCTCTTATCAAAAGAACAGAATAGGTAACAGGATTTAATTTTGCAACAAAGGCAAGCCAATGGGGCAAAAGTTCAAGTGGAAAGAGGGCTGGGCTTAGCATAAAAAGTGGCATCCCAAGAAAATTGATTACTCCCCAAAAAGTCTCCTGCGACTTTGCAGTAGCGGCAACTATTACAGATATTCCAGAAAACCCAAGCGAAAATGCAATCACAATTAACATGATTGGAATTATCATCAAATAATTTGCAAATCCTACTCCAATGGCAAGCGCAATTCCCAAAATAAGGGAGGACTGTAAAGCAGAAATCAAGGAAATTGCAAGCATCTTTCCTACAGCAATTGATGATCTAGAGATTGGAGATATCAGTGCCTTGTTCATAAAACCGTACCTTCTATCCCACAAGGTGTTGACACCACCAAAGATGCTGGTAAATATTGCAGTAAGCATTATCACTCCTGGAGCCATAAATTCTATGTAGGATCCGCTAAATCCAACTGACTGGATAAGAGGTTTGGTTCCGGCAAAAGTGTTTCCGATTACAATAATCCAAATTGCAGGTTGAATCAATCTTATTAAAACTCCACTTCGTGACTTGCGATATCTTTTCATCTCTCTCCAAAAAATTGTATATGTATCAGAAAAGATCAAGCGCGCAACCTCCTCATTTTTTCTCTTTCCTTTTTTCTATTGTATGTATTGTTTTCCTCTCTAAGATCTCTTCCAGTATATGACAAAAATACATCGTCCAAAGTTGGTTTATCTAGTGTAATTGATTCTATTTTTATTCCAAGCTTTGCACTAAGCTCAAATATTTTCGGAGTCACTTGATTTCCACTTGAAGAAAAAATTGTGACTTCACAACCATCAGCAGTGACATCTTTTACAAGAGAGAGGTTTTTTATTTCAGATAGCAGGCTGCCAAGCTTTAGATCAGAATCGATTTCAAAAACTACAACCTCATTACCAAGGGCATTTTTTAGCGATTTTGGGGTATCAGTAACTTTAATTTTTCCATGATCAATTATTGAGATATTGTCACAAAGCTTGTCAGCTTCTTCCATATAGTGAGTTGTAAGAAAGATAGACATGCCAAACTCTTTGTGAATTTTTTTGATATAATCCCAAATCTTGTATCTTGTTTGTATGTCTAGTCCCAAGGTTGGTTCATCCAAGAAAAGCACCTTTGGCCGATGCAACAAACCACCAGCAATATCTAATCGCTTTCTCATTCCTCCAGAATATGTCACTACTGCATCATGTTGCCTTTCTGTCAATTCAACTAGGTCAATTATTTCATCAATTCTTTGGTTTATGATTTTCTTTGGAATATGGTTTAGCCTTGCTTGAAGAACAAGATTTTCACGACCTGTAAGATATTCATCAACAGTAGAATCTTGTTGCACATACCCAATGTTTTGACGTACATTTTTTGCCTGAGTCATTACATCAAAGCCTGCGACAAAAGCCATTCCAGAAGTTGGTTTTAGTAAAGTAGTTAGAATCATTATAGTTGTGCTTTTTCCAGCTCCATTTGGTCCCAAAAACCCAAAGATTTCACCTTCTTTGATTTTAATTGAAATTTCATCTACTGCCCTAAGATCATTTTTAAAAACCTTTGAAAGCGATCTTGTCTCTATTGCATACAACAATTAACAAAGAATTTGTGGATTATAAATTGCTACCACCTAATTTTCAAAAAATTTTTTAAATTATATGCTACAAAAAATAAAATTTAATTTAATTTTTTATACTCGTCTTTTGTTTGTCTAAGAATTACCTTTTCCCCGATTCCCCAAATTTCTGATTTTGAAAAAATCCTAGAACTAGCTAGACCTTCTGATACTTCAATTGATTCGATTTCATTTGTGTCTTGATTTTTATGTATTTTTTTTATCTTTCCAATTTTTTTGCCGTCTATATCGACTACTATAGCGTCTTTTCTTAATGGAGCTGTTTTGAGTAAAACCGATTCATTTGTGAATCTATCTATGGACTCACGAGGCAAAAAATAATCTTTGTGAAATCCTTCATGAACGGAAATTCCTGAAACTTGTAAAGTATCACAGTCTATTTGTATATGCTTTACTTTTCCATAGGCAATTCCTTCTCTGTCAATTACTTTTTTTCCGTGAAATTCATCTATATTTAGTTGGTTTTGTTGCAATTCAGTTGCCATGTCAAAATATCATTATTTTGATTTATTCAGTCAAGTATCAGGGTTTTCAATCCAAGTGGTTAAATTCTTTAGAACAAAAGAAGATCTCATGAAACCATCAGAAACAGTGTTCAAGGCAATTCTAATTACACGGGGAAGAAAGACTGGAAAGGAACACGCCGTCGAGCTAAGAACAGTCTATTATAATAACAAATTTTATTTTTCAAGGAGGGATTCACAAAGTGATTGGCTAAAAAATGCTCAGGCAATTCCAGATGTACAAATACAATACAATGGCAAAACTTTTTTAGGAATAGCAATGATAGTAACAGATAAAAATTTACAAAAAAAATTTCCCAATTAAAATATGACGATAACAGAGCTGACGAACCCAGGGTAGTGCTAGAGGTCAAGTTATGTGGATTATAGTAGTAACACCGCGTCTTTCACGTTCTTGACTTTCATTCATTTCTGAAACTATAACTGTAAATGATATAATGTCACGTGGCTTACATTTGCTCGCATCCATTTTTAGATGGAGGTCAAGTAGGTCGAATTCCTTTTCATCTATGCTGGATTCATCTATGAAAACATTAGATGTCGAGCTAAGCAAAAAACGCGTTTCTTTTTGATGCCAACCAAGCTTGACTTTGCATCCCTCGCGCCCAGCAGCCTTTACGCTAACATCAATTACGCCAGGCTTTGCTAATGTATATCCAGAAACTTTGTTTACAAACACGCCAATCTGAAAAGGATTTCCAGCAGTGCTCTCTGCCAACTTTTGAATTCCGTCGTTCATCACAATGTCTACTCCTTTAATTGTGGTAGCAACCTTGGCAATCCATTCGTTTGTTCTTTCTACAGTAGCTTGTATCCTGTCACGTCTCTTTTTGTCTTCTTCAGTTGGCAGTTTGTAGTAATCTACCCATGCAAGATAATCAACACTTATGTCTTTGATAAACTGGATGCATGTTACTTTATAGTCATCAACATTAGATGTTCTTTCAGATCCTTCATCATAAGGTAAACCGTCCTTGTCTATAGGAAGCATATTTTTTATTAAAAATTGTTCTAAATAAACCCAATAAATATATGACAAAAATTAAAATTTTAATCATTGAGTTTTTCATTGATGGTACAGGATCTTCAAAGAGATCTTAATTCTAACATGCCACAGATACGATTGCTTTTGAGAAAAACTCCGGCTCTTGCTTTCACTACGATAAATGAAATCTCTGCCAAAGTAGGAAAAAAATACAATATCCTAATTTCGTTGAATTTCCCCGAAAAAGGAAAAATTAGTGATTTTCAATCATATGGAACAGAAAATATCGGTATGATAATTGACAGGTTCAAAAAGACATTTCCAATCAGTAGAGAAGTGATAAAAACAAAAGCCACTGAGATTCTCGGGAATGTCCAAATTCAGGATGCCTACATGTACGAGGGAAAAGAAGGTGTACGGGTTATCTTGGAATCAGGAAGATTAGATATTCTTCCCGCTTCATTGCATGTCTGGGGAAAGTTTGATAAAAAGATAATAGAGTTTTGTGACTGGTTATTTACAAATTGTTATCAGCTAAGACCAGGTGTTGATGGTGCAGAAAGGGAAGTAAGCTCATAAGAATATTGGAGATTTCCTGACAGATCATATATTTCTGCCTTGACAGGAAGAGGCAGGTTATCTACTATCCAAATTTTATTTTCTTTTTCCCCAATTTTATATGAGAGAGTAAAAGAATTAAGAGAACCAAATTTTAAGGGAGCCTTGCTGTAATCTGTTACCATTATTTCTTCATGAGATTCACCAATGTAAACATCTCCCCAAACTGCTCCCTTTACTAGATATTTATTTTCAATAGCAATGTCTCTTATAGAAAAAATTGTTGAATCCAAGATGTTAAAAAATGGTTTTGCCTTATCAGAAACTTGATTAAAGTCATAAACAACATTTAATGGAACGGTTTGATTTATTTCCGAGCTGGAGTTAGGATTAATTTGAACCAGAAGGGTTTGATTTTCAGGATTTGAGGAAGGAAGATATTGTATTGCTGCAGCAAAGTTGGTACCGTTTGCAGTGATTTCATATTGCATAGTAGGACTATATTGAGATCCTTTTCCTAAATGCCACTGGCTAGCTTGGCGAGGCGTCATGTGATTATTGGACGGTTCAAAAACTACGAACCAAATTGCTATTATTCCAAGTGCTAAAATACCAACCCCAAGCAAAAGCTTGCTTTTCATTCGTCTAAATTTTGAGTTTAGAAAGACTTGTTCTAGATCTTGTAAAGAAAATTGCCATTCCTACAACTATTGCCAAAACAATCATTACACTTGCTGGAAATTCTGGAACAGTTCCACTTGAGCTGCCTGATCCAGATCCAGCTGCTGTTTTAACATCGATTTTAATTAGTCCCGAATAGGCTGTATCAGGGCTTGTATTCTCTGCTCCTAAACCTGCAACATTTATCAAAAGATGAGTTAATGGTGGCGGTTGATTTATCAATACAGTCCTTACATCTTCACCGACTGGCGCAAATAGTGTAGTTTTACCTATAGCCGAAGCAACAGATCCTAGGTTTTTTCCATTGGCATCTACAGTATAGATGTCATATTGAACATTAGAAAATCTCTGACCTGGATCAAACTGTTTTTCAAAATATAATTTTAATTCCATAGGACATCCTTGGTGCGGAATTGCCGGAGAATATCTATATTCGATAATCATAGCGTTAGTATCAGTATTAGTGGTCTCGTGAACTGCTGAAGTGTCTGTTGGGCAGTTACCACCAGATCCTGGTGGACTAGTCGATGTCCTGTCTAAAAATTTTGGTTGACTAGCACTATTTCCAGTTTCCAACAGCTCAAAGACATATTGCGGAGGGGGTTGACCTGATGTTACATCAGTATATACAATACCTTTTACTGGAAACGGCATTTCAGGCACTACCCATATTTTATTGTCCACACCCTTGTGCCATCCAATTAACCATGCTTTGAAAGATCCACCTTGGACAGTAACCTGTTCCTGATTTAGTGGTCCCACTGATTGGCCTCCCACAGAACCAGTCCTGCCCCAAGCTGGAACGTTAAAAGCTTTAGGACTGTCTGATGTTGCAAATGAGTCAAGCCAGATTATAGTATTTTTGTACACGTTAGCATAATCAGCTAAATTTGGACTGTATGAAGTTGGATCAGGAGTTACCATTCCAATTGTTATTGTTCCTTTTTGTACAATGCTGCCATCTAATGCAAGAAATTGTAAGTTATAGCTATTGCCATCACTTGTTTTATTTTGAACCCAAAAGTCAAGCTCAATTTGCGAGCAGTTGTTCCAATCAGTAAAGCAAACATTGTATCTGTAATAATCGCCTACTTTGAGTCCTTCACCAGGATACCAAGTTTGAGCGAATGCAGAATTTACTGCGAGTGGAATTAAAAATAAAACAGAAAAAAATGCAAAAAGAAAATACTTTTGCATTAATTGTATAAAACAAAATCCTATAGTTAAATCTTTCAAATAGGCAAATATAATGGCACATTATTATTTTCAACATGTGCGAATGCGACAAAGTACACATGTATGAGGTTGAATTCAAGCTAGACGGAATGATTGTTGTTCCAACGCACAAAAATTGTGGAATTCCCCTAAATGAAAAGCAAGTAGACAAATTTCAAAAAGAACTAGTAAAAACATGGGGCTTTGAAGAGGAAGAAGAAAAATAATCATCAAAAATAACAAAAATAAAAGAAAAAAGGAGTTTCCTTTATCTAAATGAGGCTACTTGGGTCTTACATACAGATTGGTTGCAAGTACAATTAGCATCACAGTAGCATTCTCCTTGCAGTTGGCAATCGCATTCTATTTTATTATCTACTGCAGATTCACATCCGCATGCTGCATCTGTCATAACTGGAGGTTCTCCTACAGGGTTTTAAAGGTTATCAAAAAATCAATTTTAAAACCGCTGTTATGAATATCAATTTGTTATCGTACCTAGCAGTTCGTTTGCAGTTTTTAAAACCAATGAAGCTTGACGTTCAATTATCAAAGGATCACTTTCTGTGTCTAAAGCTACTTTGAGAAGGTGAGCATATTCCAAATTTCGGTATAGGGTTTCCTTTGCTTTGATTACATTATTTCGGTTAATGTATCCAAGATAAAAATAACAATCAGACAGAAGCGAGTTTTGTATAAAATATTCATACTTTTGTTTTATTATCTTGGAATGATTATTTTTTTCAACCATATCGGAAAACCCAATTGTGGATTTTACCATCCTAGAAAGAAGTGATGTTGAAGCTCTTTCTATTCCAAGGCAGTTATGTACAACTGAAAAATTTTCGTTGACACTGTTTTTTTCAAACCCTCGAATTGTTTCTAACATATGAGCAGGACTTGGTCTTTTTGAGTTAATTAACGATAGTGCATCTGCAAGATAATATGCCGCACATTTTATCCACACATTTGCCAAAATGTCTGATGATTTAATGAGATCTTTTGCCTTTGTCGCACAAACGCCTGCATCAACAAGACAATTGCGCATATATGAATTTGCAATCTGCTTGCTCTTTGTTTTTATTGATTCCAAAAACATCCTAAGCTTCCATTGATCGTCTAACATTATTTTCATGTCCTCAAATTGGCGTAAAATACCAACATTTGTTTCAGAAAGTGAACCGTGATGTAATCTTAGTACATTACCCTCAAGCTCATGTATTGTTGGCTCTTCTTGTTTTTCATCAAAAATTGTAAGGTTATACTCACAGCATGGGAAATTTTCATCATGGTTTCTGCATCCACCCAATCCTATTGGAAAATTAGATATTGATAGGTTATCAAAAAAATTTTTCAATTCCATAAATTTTTGATTTTAAATTTTTCCTATAAAGGATCTAAGCTGATAAAGTTTACAAGATTATTCAAAGACAAAACATTTCTGATTTTAGATTAAATAACAGATTTAGATGAGGCTAAGCTTGTGTTGTACCAAAGTTGATTGATCAGGTGTGAAATTGTAACCATAATTCGCTGCTGGCCCAATAATGGAATAAGACGATATGTTTGGAACAAATTGCTGGATGCTTGATCCAAGCAAAATATAGTAGGCAGCAGTGCCATCATTGAAAAATATTCGTACATAATATTTTTCAGAAGATTTGCTCTGAGTGGATTGAGAATTATCAGATGTAGATGTAGAGGATGAGGAAACGGTTGATGGCGGCAAGGACGATATGATGCCAAGCTTATGCTGTACTAATGTAGATTGATCAGCTGTCAGACTATAATCATAATTCGCTGCTGGCCCAATAATGGAATAAGACGATATGTTTGGAACAAATTGCTGGATGCTTGATCCAAGCAAAATATAGTAGGCAGCAGTGCCATCATTGAAAAATATTCGTACATAATATTTCGTAGTCGAAGTTATATCGTGAGTGTCTTGTGAACTAGTCGAAGGTTGAGTAGGAGAAGACGTAGGTGAAGATGGAGTATGTGAGGTAAAAGAAAATGTTTTAGCAGAAGCAATATTGGACGCATCACTTGTTCCCATCTTGTTTATAGCATGGACACTATAGCTATAAGTTGATCCTGATGAAATCGGAGAGTGGACATAGCTGGTAGCAGTAGAACCTGTGTTTGGAGTTACATAAGACCAAGTAGAACCACCATCCCTTGATCTGAGAATGCTGTAACCAATTATTGAAGAACCACCATTATCTGATGGGGCGTTCCAGCTTAGATTAATCTGTGATGATGAAACAGGGGTAGCTCTTAATTCTGATGGAGGAGCCGGTTTAGTTTGTTTAGATGGAAGGGAAGTGTAACTTGACACCTTGACGTTATCAAAATACACTTGTGCATCTTCATTGTATAATCCGATTTTTCCGTGAGTGTAGGGTCGCTCATGATCAGTAAAAGTTGTAATAAACTTTCCATTAACATAGATAGTCATAGTGCTTCCATTTTGTATTATTTTTACATGATACCAATGATTGATTGGAAATTTAATATTATGTCCAGTTTCCAAGAATCGCTGTAAACCAGGGTAAGCAGGATCAAGTTTCCCAAGCTCCCACCCAGTTCGCTTTAGTACCAAATAATATGAATGTGATTTATCAACATAGTTCCAAAATATCCAACCAACTTCCCATGGATTTGGCGGTGAACCACGTCTTTGCTGTTCATGTGTATCTATATCCAATTGTAAAACAAAATTGTTTGAAAATGATGGTCCTAATACAAGAGTAGAGTGTATTTCGCTTGCTTTTGTACTTACTTTTGGAGCAGAATAAAGATAAGGTGTAAACCCTCCAAACTCATTTTTTACACATCCATACCCATCCATTACTAATTTCCATTTATTGAACGAGTTTCCTTGATGAATGCACTTGTTTGCTATAGAGTGATAATCGGAAAAATCATCAAGAAAATCATAAGTTATCGCCAATGTCTTAGTATCAATGATTTGAGCGTAAGCAAAAGAGTTTGTACTAAATAACACTACTAGTAAAAAAATGGCAAAAGGGAACAAAACAAATAATTTTTTCATTATCAAGAGAGGTTTTTTATTTTATTTTGATTTAATTGTGATAAAATAATTATTTAAAAATAATTTTTCAATAGTAAAACTTGGAGAAAAACAATAATGGATTTTTTCGTATTCTAACATACAGTTTCAAATATCCATCATTTATTTCCGCAAAGTTAGTAATAAATTTCTGGAAGCTATGAATCGAAATAAATTTAAAACAAATCTGTTTTGGTACAAAGTTTGATAAAAATGATGAGGAAATTTTTCTGAAAATTTTGTAAACAGTGTGATACAATGTAACCACTACTAATAATAGGAATCAATCACCAATAATGGAATGGTCAATAAAAAAAGTTTGGTGATAGTTCCACAATTTGAACAATCATACACAAATTTGAAACCTGAAGAAAAAGAATCAATAAAATCAGCTGAGGAGGAACAGGGAATAAAAGAATTATTCAGTCGCACATATCGTTCCGAGTTGGGAATTGCAGTTGAAATTTTGAACGCAACTATCAATAATGGATCGGAGGGAGAAATTATTAGCAGAATAGCTAGAAGCGCAAATATTTCACACTATGTAGCAGTAGGAATATGTCAAAAACTAGTCCAAGGAGATTGTCTCAAATTCATAGAGGAAGGACGGAAAAAAATTTTTAAAATAACAGAAAAAGGAATATCTTTTGTCAGACTATTTGAGAATTTTATTGAAATGAATAGAGGAATTCATTCAAGAATTTAATTTGTAAGTCTAAGTTTCACCATTGAGCACAAGTAATTCTGCATTTGTTTGATGATATAAATAATTTTTTATAAAAATAACAAATTTGTCATGAAAACTCTATATTGTGATACGATGTAAACAATTTATTTTAATGTTTAGAAAACAATGGAGATACGAAAGAGGCATATGGAAGTCGGACAAACTGAAGCAAAAAAAATTGCAAGATCGGTTCTTGAACAATTCCACACAATACATTCTATAAAGGCTACATTGAAAGACGGAAAATGGCATGTCTCAGCAGTAGTAGACATTTCCAAAAAACAGACTAAGACGTTGTTAATCGATAGCAAAACTGGTCGAGTCTTAGCATATGATATAGAGAAAATTAATAGAATGAAGTCAAAAAATTAGAGTTAAATTGCGATTCTTGATGGTTTGAAGCAAGCTCCTGTGGTGTAGTCCGGCTAAGCATACCGCCCTCTCAAGGCGGTGAT
>CAZHDX010000030.1:0-12474 GCA_964531195.1 uncultured Nitrosopumilaceae archaeon | reverse complement strand
TGTATCAGAAAATTACACATTACAATGGCCATGAATAAATTGAAATTATTCGCTTATTTGATGAGCCATTCGTGCAATTGAAGCGCTTATCCTGTTAAGATGTTTGTCTGTTTCTTCATTGGTCTTGTTTCTTGAGGACGTCTTTACCAATTCTAACATTTCTTCCACAATAGGTGTCAGATCTAAGTTAAAACCTTCGGACAAATTATTGCAGGCGAGTTGACCATTATGCTTCTTTCCATGTAGTTTTTGTGCTGTTTTTGTTGTTGACATTAATATTATCAAATTATTGTTTTAAGATAAAAGGATAGTCTGCCAAAAATGGCAATATCTTAGTGTTGTTATGTGATCAATTTTAAATTATTGTCTATCTTGGATGAAACAAGAGTTCCAGAGAAATCTATAATTTAGTTTGCCTAGATTATTTTTTGATGTTTGTATAGAGCATAAGTGCTTATCATGTATCCAGCATACCAGAATAAATTCACAGGATGCATTAGAGTATACTGATCAAAAGTATCTAAATAGGAAAACCAAATGTCCCCACATGTCAAGAGTATAACACCAATCAACAAGACCAACCATGCTACTCCTAATACTCCTTGTCTGAATACTCTTGCACCAAGCATGGTTCCAGACAATGCTGATGACGATAATATCACATACATGAGACCAGAATAAAATCCAAAATTCATCTCCCCAGATTGTTCAAAAGACAGAACCGAATAGATTGTAGTTATTATAATAGGAATTGCGAAAACCCATGCTTTTGTTATGTGGCTTATTTTTGGCTTGAAAAATTTGATATTTAGGATAGAATGTGCTAAAATTAATGGATAAAATGAGTAAAAGAAAATGTCTGCTATAGTAAAGGTAGTATCATATCCTAATGCATCATAAATACCATAAACCGTCTCTCCTGCACAATTCATTGCAAAGCCTATAGCTAAGAATAGATAGGATTTTCCAAAGATCATTGAACCCCAATATCGTTTGGCTACATAGAATGCAGCAACCGATGCAATTAACGGGTTGATTACAGAAACCACATCTACTAGATGTGAAGCATCATCTGGTTGTGGATATGCCGCATACAAATAAATTTGAAAAGCCACAGCTATCCCAAAAATTAAAGTTAGAATTTTAGGATCTATTGGATTCTTGAGTTTTTCTGATACTACATCTGGTTTTTTTTCTTTCCTGTGCCAATGCATCATGGTAAATTTACACCTTTTGCACTACTTGAATAACGGAACTTTTTTGCAAAGATTCCTTTACAAGAAGTACCTTGACATAAATATTATTTTTTTCCATGTGAATTGATAGGTTTTCAAATAATGCCTTGTACTTGTTTACTGTCCTTCCATCTGCAGAAGTAATATGGCCATCAATAATCAATAAACCATCATCAATTAGGGAATTGATTTTTCTATATCCGGAAGTCTGTGCGATTCCTGTGGCCTCTATTATCTCTGATATGATTTTTGGGTTATCTACTACACTATTTAGAATATTTTTCTTGTCTTCATCGCCGTAAGACTCTAAAATAATTTTAGAAAGATGTGAATCTTGTATAGTAACCCAATTTGGTTGAGATTTCGCCTCTTCCAAAGTGACAATGTTTTCTAAGAATTGTTTTTCAAGTCCACCTGCTCCTTCTCCAAAAAATTCCCTTAATACAGTATCTAATTTAGTAAAATCTTGTATGGATTGTGTAAGATTTATCCCATATTTTTCAAATAACCTTTGTTCAATTTTGATTAGTGTATTTTTACCTAAATTCTCCCTTATTGTCCCATCTAAGGATCTAGCGATTAGTGTATCCAATCCTGACATTCTGTTAAAATATAGCTAAAGGAAGTTAATAGGAGCAGGTATGTCTCATAAAGTAATGACAACACTTATCAATCGCAAACGTAATGCCAAATGTGGAAATGAGTCATATTATTCTCGATGAAGGACGCTTACGTGAACTTCCAGTTAGACAGCGTCTTGATAAATGCACAGCAATAATACAAAATGAGACAGACGAATCATTGCGATGGGATGCTGTTTGGCTAGCAGGGGAAATTGCTGAGCTTAATTCGAATAGTCCTCTATATGACGAGGTTGTAGGTCTAATGTCGTGGGTCTTAGAACACGAAACCAATGGAGTAGTAAAACACGAGGCATGTTATCAAATCGCTGCTAGAGATATGAGAAGCCTTATCCAGAATCTTATTCAAACTGCCCTTAATGATGCTAGTATCGTTGCAAAGCACGAAGCAATAGAATCATTAGGATTGATGCGTGCTTTTGACGCCAAAAATTTGATTGCTAAAAGTCTTGATGATCCAAATCCGGATGTACGAGAGACAGCATCTTTTGTTATGAAAAGGTTAGAAAGACTTCAAAAATTAAAAGAAAAATACGTTCCATCAAAAATGAGTCATATTATTCTCGATGAAGGACGCTTACGTGAACTTCCAGTTAGACAGCGTCTTGATAAATGCACAGCAATAATACAAAATGAGACAGACGAATCATTGCGATGGGATGCTGTTTGGCTAGCAGGGGAAATTGCTGAGCTTAATTCGAATAGTCCTCTATATGACGAGGTTGTAGGTCTAATGTCGTGGGTCTTAGAACACGAAACCAATGGAGTAGTAAAACACGAGGCATGTTATCAAATCGCTGCTAGAGATATGAGAAGCCTTATCCAGAATCTTATTCAAACTGCCCTTAATGATGCTAGTATCGTTGCAAAGCACGAAGCAATAGAATCATTAGGATTGATGCGTGCTTTTGACGCCAAAAATTTGATTGCTAAAAGTCTTGATGATCCAAATCCGGATGTACGAGAGACAGCATCTTTTGTTATGAAAAGGTTAGAAAGACTTCAAAAATTAAAAGAAAAATACGTTCCATCCACTATACTTTAAAATTTACAGCATCGTTTATTGTCAAGATTAAAAATAAAATTATTTAACAGGGATTCTTAAATTGTCAATCTTTACTTCACGAAGAACTACAAATGAAGTTTTCAGTGATTCTTTTGGTAAAATTAATTCAGTATTATTAGCAAAAGTTTCAATGTCTTTAAGAATTCCATTAGACATGACATATTCTTCTAATTCCTCCAAAAAGTTTTCGCTCCATTTCCAATTACTGTCAGGATTACATGAATATACTATCCAATGATATTTTCCATTGATTAAGCGTATATCAAAGGGATATGCTCTACAATCGAAAGGCCTGTTTTCATACACACTGCAAGTTTTTTTTTCTTCATCCCAGAAAACACATACTGTTGAATTTTTCTTCTTCTTTAAAGCTTTGACTTTCCTGCCTTTTATTTCAAGATCTTGGAGATATTCGTCTCCCGATTTTTTTATATCTTGTAACGCTTTAAAATCATTTGAAAAAACTAGAGGAACTGAGGAATCAGTACAACAACCTTGATGCTGACAGCTTTCACATAGGCTTTTAAAACTAGTCACTCTTTGTCTCACTACCTATGATCAATTTTTGATTGCCATCTCCTAATTTGTTTCTAAGTAAATAAATGCCAAGAAATGCAATGCTAACAGAGAGTATGCTTGAAATATTCACAGTTTCATGTAAAAATATTCCTGCAAGAACTACCCCGAAAGCAGAGTTTATCGAATAGATGAGTATAGTTCTAACTGCTCCAATTAACTTTAATCCAGTGACAAAAAGCGCAGTACTCATGCCAATACTTACTATTCCTATGATTGCTATTGACGGCATATGTGCAGGATTTATGTTGAACGGGATTTGAAATCCGACTATTAGGCAAAACGCAAACAATCCTGCCAAAAATGAAGCTAGCTGAGTGATTCTTTGTGAGCTGAGTCTTTTGCTTATGTGATGTGACATGTTGATGTCTAATGCCCAAAACAATCCTGCTAGTAAAAGCAAAGCATCTCCAACTACTACTTTGGATACAGATATTCCGTTCTCATAAAAATCATAACCAATAGGTAAAACCACCATGCCAATTATTATCAGCGCAAAAGGAAAACGTTCTTTCTTTTGAAGTCTTTCTCGAAGAAATATAACTGCAATAAAATTTGAGAACGTTATTTCTCCATTGTTTAATACAGATGCATTAAGCGCTGTTGAATTATGCAATCCAAAGAAATAGGTTATTAGTGCAGATCCTTCAGCAATTCCTATTAGGACTAAAAACAAAATATCTTTTTTTTGAATGTTTTTAATTGATCCGCTCCTTCTTGCAAGTGGTGAAAAGAAAATACCGTTAATAATAAAAATAAAAAAAGTAACAGTAACAGGATTTAATTCTGTAATCATTTGATCAGATGGTACCAATAAAGCCTTAGAAAGTATTTGTCGAAGTGCTTCTAGCATGGCAGCAATAATTACAACTAAATATCCTAAAGTTGTAGGCGATGAAAATCTAAATTTTTTTAATTCGGGGGTTGTTCCCATATAGAAGAATTCAGTGTTGGACGTTAATATTCTTAAATCAAATCACATTTACCAAATGCGTCAAAAAAGTAATGTTTTTACGCATTTAGACGTATTTTAAAAATCAGATCAGATCAAAACCATAAATTTCAGGTTTTTTGAAATTTTCATATTTATAGAATTTTAGTAATTGATTTTTTTAATGTTAAAAGATATCTTCAAAACCCATGGTATTATCAAAAATTTCATTTTTGTACAAATGACTTTTTTGTAAAAACTAAAATTTTGATCAGGATTTAGTTATCGTGAAATGTGTCTGTATTTTTTAAGACGCACATCTCGTTATATCAAAAATATGTCTTTTTGTTTGTAGATTGAATAAATCTGTTTCAAAACGAAGTTTTGCTGGTTTGTGTATTGTGACTACCATTTTGGCAACCGTAGTAGTTTCTATTTATTTTGTATCGTATTCGAATACGAATTTTGAATTTGTTGGAAATAAAATTGATATTAACACACATGATCTAACTTTTCATTCTACAACTGGAACAAATTCTGAATTAATTGATGAAAATACTTCAACGTTACTAGTGGCATTATGGATAGGATTGATGATTCTCGGGAGTTATTTGCTATTCCATATTCACTTTAAGGTTTTGCAGAGGAAATAAAAATTGTTTATTGCTTTTGAATGCAAATCTCATCAACATGATGATTGCTTGACAATTCCATGTGATTGTATATGTCACAAGCAAAAAATACTTTATGAACAATTTGTCAATTAATGGTTTCTTTGATTAACAGGATTAAAATAAAAATAGCATTATGGGAATGCTAACGTTGATTTCTCCAAATCTAAAATTGGTATATATAATGACATGCCATCACTGCCTATTTTATCAACAAAATTGAATTCTCCTGTGAGTCGCTTTAATTCAATGAATTTCTTGCTTGGTTTTTCCATTACCGGAATATAGTGAACTGTACTTTCTCTAACACCACTAGTTTGAATAAAAACAATTTCTTTACTATCATAATTGATGTGGTATAGCAAAGGAATTACACCTAAAACAGATTGGGAAGAATATAAGATGACTTTCAGTAAGTCATGCAAAGATTTGTATTTTAGATATGTAATACTGCCTTCTTCTTTGCTCATGTTCTTCATGTATAAGCGAGGCATATTAATCCTGACAACAAATTCAGGTTTACATTTATTCTATCATCATGTTGATTTACTTTGTACATTAAATTCACAACAACCCATTTTATTAGGTATTAACATAATTACCCGTGATTCTATATCTCAAAAATAGGTTTTACAGCATATGATGTCTGCCAGAAAAAATCGCAAAACCTCAAACACTTTTGCCTATAGGATTTATGCGCCTAAGGAAAGTGGAAAACCAGCAAGCCCAGAACATGATCCTCAATCCATCGCTAATAAAAAAATAGCAAAAACACGACGACAGCGCGGATACAACTGGGAAGATACACTAGTAAAACGCTTCAATTCAACTAACGGTTGGAAAGCTTTCAGACTTGGATCTCCCAGCGTAGCACTTCCAGACATATTGGCAGTGAGCAGTAATGAAAACACAATTTTTACAATAGAAGCAAAATCAGGTACAGGGACATCACTGTATGTTCCATTTGATCAAATTATGCGATGTCTAAAATGGATAAACACTTTTGAACTTTATAAAACGAGAAAATTAATACTTGCTTTCAAATTTCTTTCTAAAAAAAGGATAGGCACAGGGAAATATGAGCATAGACAGCTAAGAGAATTTTATAAGACTTGGAATGAATCGCTTTCACCTATAGATTTTGCTTGTACTTATGAGGGAAAAACATATGCCATTGTAAATGGAAAAAGACAAGAATTTGAGCTCAGTGACTATTTAATGCCTTTTAAAACTAAACATGCGATTCAAAAAGTATAGAATACTTGATTAATGAGCAAGTGTGACTTGATATATTGACATTTGAGAACTTTGTTGATGAGAGAAGTCTAATAAGTCATGATGCTTTTGGCACCAAAGAGATCAAAATGAAATTAATAGAAGTAGAAGATGAAGCTCCTGATCATGTTTGGCGATTTGGAACCCGAGTTAAGGTTAAAAAAATCCTTTTGACCATAAAGCACATTCAAACTCAACAAGTAGAAGAGGGCGAATTTGATCTAAAAGAAATAGAAAAAGAAATGAAGGAAAAAAGACATTATAGTTCAACAAATAGATGGGTTCAAACGTCGGATGTCAAAAACGGATACATATTAAGTACTAGACACTCGATTTTACTCAGTGATGCAGTAGCTCTAGATTATATTGTAATTTAAATTTGTTTCAAATAAATTTCTAAATGGGTGTAATAGGAGATATTGGTAGTTATATGTCATAAGGAATAACTAGCTGAGAATTTCAAACTTTCTGGAAAATTTTGATCTATTTCTGTCAAAGCATAATCACTTTGATATTCATCAGCTATTTACAGAAACCTTTATGAAAGTAGGATTGAAAAGTGCTGACATGATAATTCAAGAGATCGTAGTCAATGGAAAAAAATTCCGATTAACTATGACAGATCAGCTATTAATGGACGTTCGTCGTCTAAAAGCGTTGTATAATGCGGCATATGAAGATCCGGAGAGCTTTGAGGAAGTAAGTTCAGCAATTTCAAACACAATTAATCAAATAGCTACTGCGGTGGAACCTTCTGTCTCAGATGAAGATTTAGATGGCTTGATACAATCCATAATGAAAGCAGTAGACGAAAAGGCAAAAGAATCTGACGAGGCGAAAGCAAAACAAGTCGAGGATATCGCAAGATCTGTAAAAAAAGCAACCAAATCTACATCCAAATCTGATAAAAAATCAAAAAAGTAATAATTTGTTGAGTTTTAAATCATTAAAATGTTGTCCGTATGGGTTATATTTTCAAAAAATCATTAATTAACATGAAAACACATTGTGAATGTGGTATTTGTGGGCATGTTTCTGAGGATGAATGCATCAAAAAAGAATGTAAATGTTGTATAAATTTTCATACAAGATCTGGTCCAAAAAAATAATTCATATTACAATAAAATCAATTTCCATTCGGTAATTTGAATAGCAAAAATAGTTTGGAATTACATATTTTTGCTATTTTTAATCAAACTTAATTTCTTCTTGTTGGTTTGCAGCATCACAATGGGCGCATCGTTCAGATACAGTTTTCATGTAAACCATATGGCATTGCTTACATGCTCGAAGATCACTTAGTTTAGTCATATCATCATCTTTGTATTCTTCTACAAAAAGATTATTTTTTATGATCAATGAAATTCAATCGTCTGTACATGATCCCCTAGATTTAAATAAGTACAATTTTCAGTTTTACTGTTGCAATCAGGATCCTTGCAGAAATGTATCGACCCTAAATGTGGTTTAGAGTATCCTATATCTGACATTAGAATAGAATGTGACCGTGGTCATTTATTAGATATAAAATACAAAACAGCTCCCAAGAATTCACTCAAAGAAGTATTCTATAAAAGAAGAAATCATGTAAATAATATTTTTAATGAAAGTGGAGTTTGGAGATTTAGAGAATTATTAAATTTTTGTCAAATTGACACTGAAAATTTTAACGAGTGTTCAAAATTTCTTGTCTCATTAGATGGAGCCGAAGGGAGATTATCTAAACCATATCACATGTCAAAGGTTTCTGAATATGTGGGTCTGAAAAATCTTTGGCTTCAACCAGAAGGATACAATCCAAGTGGCTCTTTTAAAGACAATGGCATGTCTACTGCAGTAACTCATGCTAAACTTGTAAATATAAAAAAAATTATCTGTGCATCTACAGGCAATACGTCTGCATCTGCCGCAATGTATGCAGCCAACGAAAACATAGAATGTGACGTATACATTCCAGCCGGAGAAGTAGCACCTGGTAAACTCAGTCAGGCTTTTCAATTTGGTGCACAAGTAATAGAAATAAAAGGAAATTTTGATGATGCACTTTCTACGTCATTAAACAAGGCTAGTGAAGTTGGAGGATACACGGTAAATTCCGTTAATCCATATAGGATTGAAGGACAAAAAACTATTGTATTTAGAGCGTTAGAACACCTTGATTGGAATCCTCCTGACTGGATTGTATATCCTGGAGGTGCGTTAGGAAACACTTCTAGTTGTGGCAAAAGTCTTATGGAATTATACGAGTGGGGATGGATTAAAAAAATTCCGCGAATTGCAGTAGTTAATTCTGAGGGAGCAAATACATTATACAATCTTTATAATGGAAAATTTGAGGAATTCGAATTACGGTGGAATAGGGGTACACCAGACACTGAAATAATAAAGAAATATTATTTACACATGGATAAAAATGGAATAAAGCCAAAAACCAAAGCGACTGCAATCCAAATTGCAAAACCAGCTAATATTCTCAAAGGTCTAAGAGCCCTTGAATTCACAAATGGTGTTGTGACCCAAGTTTCAGATCAGGAAATGCTGGACGAAATGGCACTGGTTGGGTTAAATGGGTTTGATTGTGAAATGGCCTCAGGCGCAGTTCCGGCTGGTGTTAAAAAATTAATATCTGAAGAAGTCATTAAAAAGGACGATGTAGTTGTAGGCATTCTCACGGGGCGACAAAAAGATGCAAGTATACCAGTGGATTACCACAAAAATTCAAAAAATAAATTTGCAAATCCGCCTAAGATGTAGATGAACCCTTCTCAATCTTAATTCTATTTGCTTGATTATTTGCTACTTCTTCTACTATCATCTTGACAGAGTCAACTTGGATTGTGTCGCCAACTTTTGGGATATCTTTTAATTTATCATGCAAAAGTCCGCTTAAGGTTAAATAGTCAGTTCCACGTGGAATTTCCGATTTTAGTATCTCGTTTATTGTGTCTATTTCGACATCCCCGTTTGCAAGTATTGTGTTTTTATCAACTATCTTAAAATTAAGCTCGATTTTGTCTGTCTCATCCATTATTTCACCTACAATTTCTTCTAAGAGGTCTTCCAATGTTACACAACCTTCCACTCCCCCAAATTCATCTACTACTATAGCCATGTGAGTTTGCCTCCCCTGCATTTCTCTGAGAAGTTTGCTAGTTTTTTGTTCTTGAGATACAAAGATAGGTTTTCGTGAAACTGATTCAAGATTCATCATCTTATCATCTTTTTCCAAATGTTTCAGCAAATCTCTTACATTTAATATTCCAACAATTTGATCAGTAGTTTCTCTATAAATCGGAATACGAGAAAATCCGCTTTTATTAATTAAAGGAAGTGCATCAAACAATAACATTTTTGACGGTAGCATAAACATTTTTGTGCGAGGCGTCATTACTGCATGAATTACTGTATCGTCAAACCTTAAAGCTCCATGCATAAGTTTTTGTTCGTGTTTTTTTAATGCCTTGTCTTCTAATCCTTGTTCTATAACATTGTAAATCTCTTGCTCGGTAATTGGCGGAGGATGATGTGAGCTTCCTGCAAGTTGAAGCATACCCCTTGTAATTTTCTCAAAAAGAATTACAAACGGATATAACAAATAGCTAAAGGCCAAAATTATCCGGCTAACTCTAAGTGAAATTTTTGTAGCATTAGCAAAACAATATGATTTAGGTGTTATTTCACCAAAAACAAGAAGAATAAACGTCATGATCCCTATTGCAATGGCGAGACCGTTATTACCAAATAGACCTAATGAAATTTCAGTTGCCAATGCTGATGATCCTACATTAGTCAATGCATTTCCCAAGTTTATTGCTGCCAACATTCTACTAGGATTAGATTTTAGTTTGTAAAGTGACGAGGATCCTGTTACTTTTTCTTTCACTAGCTGGTTTACCTTTGCTTTACTGACACCAACTAAGGCTACCTCAGATCCGCTAAAAAAACCTGAAAGACCTACAAGAATTGCAAGTGTAATGATATCGATAATTAGATTTTGGTCCATTACAGAACCTCACCATTCGATAAATTCCATTTAGCGATACTAGTTGAAAGGTATTCTCTAAAAGACAGATGTGTGATTATATTTGAAGGCAAAGTATTGTATGTATAATATTATATCTCGTCTCTTTTATAAGTTAACGTTGATTTCGTAACTAAATAATACTCATTTTATTAATGCATCGGATTTGGAATGTATTATTTTTTTGAAAAATGTTCCTGGAGGATTTTCTTTTTCTCTTCCATATGGAAGAGCTCTTCAGTATGTTTGAAAGCATCTTCTCTTTTTCTATTAAAGAGAATAGCTTGCATTAGGAGGTGATTTTCTGGAACGACTATTCCTGTCTGGTCATCAGAATAAGTTAATTTGATCATATCGTCTTGGACTTCCATTAAATCAGCATGTATGTGGATCATATTGGTATCTTTAAAGCTAAATTTTGTGGTCTCTGCAAAATCCCGAATGTCTTTTGTGCCTTTTGCGTTATATAATGTTGCTACACCATATTCATTTTTGTACAAATCTAAAATCTCAGAAGAAGAAGGAGCAGATTCGTTGAATCTAATATCCATCAAATGAACATGCATTTGGCGTGTAGGTACTTTGAAAGCTCGTATAAACAAAGGCGTGTCTTTTCCCATGTAGCTTTTAACATCTTCATTATGATGTGGTTTGCGCGACCATTCGATAGAATCTTTTACTTCAGTTTTTGCATCTTCCAAATCTGCCCATCTTCTAAGTAAAGTTGCATCAAATCTTTTAATTTTTTTACCGTATCTTTCTTTGAGAGGCTGAAGTATTCTGCCCATCCCAGTAACATTACAACTACCTTGCATGACGTATTTTTCGTTAAAAACGTCATCATAATTTACACGTGAGTTAAATATGATGTCAGCTACTGCCTCATCTCCATCAATTTTCTCCCCTCCTTGAAAAATAGCTTTGACATTTTTTGGTTCGTATAGATTTTTCTTATTTGTATAGCCATTGCCTCCAGGAGCAGCATCTATTACTAAATCACATTTCTCAACGGCATCTTCAATCGTGCCAGAAATCTTGAAATTTTTAAATTGTTCTAGCTTGTTTTTTGGAACATATACATTAAAACCCCTAGAAATGGCGTCATTGACCTTGTCATCAGAAGAGTATTTGCCAACTCCTAGCACTTCTACATCAGAATCCCCTGCAATAAATTGACAAATTCTGCTTCCAATCGAACCATATCCATTTACAAAAACTTTTTTCATAATTTTTTCATTGCAGTGCCCTCTTATTTAGATAACCCTGACAAGGACTAAATAATCCGAAAAACTTTGCAAAATCATTGAAAATCCATGGGCCTTCTCTTGCAATAGGTGCTGGAACCTCATGTGCTGTTGTCTTTATATTCTTCGTTTTATTGAATCCTGGTTTCTCCATTAGTTCTTCTGAAAATAAATTAAAAAATTCTGATGAACATAATTTTCAAATGTCCTTACTTTTAGACAATTCGTCACCTACACTTGGTTCTACAAATGCAACTATTACAATGGTAGAGTTTGGTGATTATCAGTGTTTTTATTGTAACAAATTCTATCATGAAACAGAGTCCGACCTTGTAAAAAACTATGTTGACACTGGTAAAGTAAAACTCATCTTCAAGGACTACACAATAATTGGTCAAGATTCGGTAAATGCCGCTCATGCTGCACATTGTGCTCAAGAGAAAGGAAAATTCTGGGAATACCACGATAAATTATATGATCAGTGGAATGGAGAAAATACAGGTTGGGCATCATCAAAAAATCTTCTTGAATTTGCCAAACAAGTAGGAATTTCTGATGAAGATTTCAATTCTTGCATGTCTGACGCCAGATATGGTTCAGTTATACAAAATAGTCTATCAGATGCCAAAACACTAGGATTGACTGGCACTCCTGATTTTTTTATTATAGGAAGCGATAAATCTGTTACCAAGGTAGTCGGTGCTCAGCCTTTCGATGTATTTGATGAAATTTTCAAATCAAAATTAAAAACTTAACGTAAATTGCACATTTGATCTGTAAAAGTGAATAAAATTTATAAAATAAGGGCATAAAA
>CAZHDX010000029.1:0-12747 GCA_964531195.1 uncultured Nitrosopumilaceae archaeon | reverse complement strand
AAAGATGCTTCGATCTGACAACCTTGATGAATTTAAGGGTCAGGTATCTCTTCCTGTATAGATAGTAACTGGCAAGATAAATTATCCTTTAATTTAGTCATGTGTGTAAACTAATATCAGCAATAATGAGATTGACGAGAACGTTCTCAAAAGGGGTTGTATCTGAGGCAATGCATATTTTCAGGTTAAGATACGTTCTCGTCTTATCTATAATTCTATAATTAGTATTTATCCCTCGATTAACTTTGTTACGCAATGCATCAGATGTAAACTTTTGTCGTTTGAATAAAATTCGTGAATAAGAATATCACCCATTTTTTGTATCTCATAATTTGAGTTAAAATTTTTTAAACTATTAAACATTAAATTACTAGACTTACAGAAATCTAAGAATGGTAAAAAAATTTGAACATGAAATAGAAGTAAATGGTCATTTAATAGATTCAATGATACTTACAAAAATATTTGATATTATAATGGACCTGAATGGAGAGTTTCAAGTACAAGAATTCAGAGTCGGAAAGCAAAAAAAAGATGAAAGCTATGCAAAACTTCTTGTTCAAGCCAATTCACAGAAACATCTCGATAATATTTTAGAAGCAGTCTATCGAGAAGGTGCAACATCAAAGATTCAGCAGGAGATCAAGACTCAGATTGCCCCAAAAGATATGGTGTTGCCGGATAATTTTTACAGTACAACAAATAATCGCACTGATATTTTTTACAAGAGAAAATGGATAAAAGTAGAAAACATGATGATGGACAAATGCATCGTTGTTAAAGGAAGCCGAGCAAGTTGTGCACCTATTCGTGAGATAAAAAAAGGTGACATGATTATTGTTGGAGAGAGAGGAGTAAAGATCACCCCTCCTGAAAGGCCAAGAGAAGGAGTGAATCTCTTTCAATTTATGGGAAGCAGTAGCTCAAGCGAGCGACCAACGCAGCACATTGCAAGAAAGGTTGCATATGATATCTATAAAACAAAGAAAACAAAAGGAAAAATTGTTCTAGTCGGTGGTCCTGCAATAGTACACACTGGAGCATCCGATTCAGTCGCAACGTTGATACGATTAGGATTTATAGATGCCGTTCTTGCAGGAAATGCCCTTGCAGTACATGATATCGAATATGCCACACTTGGAACTTCTCTAGGAATGAATGTTCGTGATGGAACATTAGCAATTAGGGGCCATAGAAATCACATGCAAGCAATAAACTCAGTATTCAAAGCAGGTTCCATATCAAAAATGGTTTCTGATAAAACATTAACGAGGGGAATAATGTATGAGTGCGTAAAAAACAAAATTCCTTTTGTTTTAGCAGGTTCTCTGCGAGATGATGGACCCTTACCTGATGTTATAACAGATATGACAGTAGCTCAAAAAAAATACAAAGCAATACTCAAAGATGCAAAGATGGTAATCATGATATCAACGATGCTTCATTCCATTGCAACTGGCAATATGCTACCTGCAGAGGTCAAAGTAATTGTTGTAGATATTAATCAACCAACAGTAACAAAATTAATGGACCGTGGGACTTGGCAAGCGTTAGGCATAGTTTCTGATGTGGGAGCATTCTTGCCGCTTGTGGCCCAAGAAGTTCAAAAACTGATAAAATAAGTTTTCACATTATAACCTAATATTTTTTGAATGTGTTTTATAATTCTAGAAATTTGGTTTATAGCCATGAATTCTCATAATTTCTTGCACTTTGCTATCACTAACTTGATCGAACTCGTGGTAAAATTCGCTAACTGAATTAAAATCTTGCGGAGATTCTAAAACTACTACCATATCGGCTATTTGATTTAGTTTATCAAGAATTTCTTTGGGTCCGACTGGTGCAGAGATAATGATCTTTTTTAATTTTAGTTTTTTTAACCACAAACAAGCTGCTAATACAGTAGATCCAGTGGCAATCCCGTCATCTATTATAACAACTGTTTTGCCTGTTAAATTGTATTCTATACTTCCTCTAAATTTCATTAATCTGCTATCGACTTCTTTCAGCTGTTTTGTAATTTCCTCTTTAACAAAAGCATCTGAAACATTCAACCTCCTAGTTAGCTCGATATTAGGAAAATAGCTTCCATCATGCATTAGTGCCCCTATAGCAAGCTCGGGATTATTTGGGGCACCCACCTTTCTTGAAACTATAATATCCAATTTACAACCTAAAATGGAGGAAATTACGTCACCTACAACTAGGCCACCTCGTGGAACAGCAAGTATTATCGGATTTTCATTTTTTAGCCATAACAATTGATTAGCAAGTTTTTTTGCAGCATCATACCTGTCTTTGTAAAGGGGAGTCATTATATCTGAAACGTACTTATTATATTCATCTAGGATATTTTATATCTATAATATGAGATTGAAAGACAAAGTTGCGATAGTCACTGGTGCATCAAGTGACATAGGGTTAGAGATCTCGAGACGATTTGTAGAAGAGGGTGCTAATGTAGTCTTGATAGGCAGAGACTTTGACAAGCTCGAAAAGGTAAGAAGATCAATAAAAAATTATGAAACAAAAACTGTGGGAATTCCTTGTGATCTTACAGATGAGGCACAAGTACTACAAACAGTAAAGCAAATTTCCGCTCATTATAATAAAATTGATATTCTTGTAAATAACGCAGGTCAAATTAATGACCCAATTCACTTTCATGAGATGACGGATGTCGATTGGTCATCTTTGATTAATACAAATCTTTACGGCACTTTTAGAATTACCAAATCAGTTTTAATTAAGATGCTTGAAAATGAAAGTGGATCAATTATCAACATCGGATCAATATCTAGTGAACGAGCCATTCCAAAAGTTCATCTTACAGTATATTGCACAACCAAGGCCGCAATTAACATGTTTACAAAAGGCATAGCAATTGAATATGCAAGAAAAAATATTCGTTGTAATTGTATAAATCCTGGAATTATCAACGCAGGAATGATAAAACCTTATCTCGATTATCCAGAAGCAAGAAAAGTGTTAGAAAACAGACAACCGTTAAACAGAATTGGTGAACCTAAAGATGTTGCAAATGCTGCCGTCTACTTGGCATCAGATGAAGCTAATTGGATTTCAGGAATAATCCTAAACGTGGATGGCGGAAAGTCTGCTTCGGAAGGATGACCAAATATTAAAAACAAAACTGTTTAATTATTATTCCATTCTTTTGTAAATCGACTTAAAATCTTCTGCAATCAGATAAGCAGTATTTTGAAGGTGACTAACTTCTGTCATGTTTGATTTACCTCTGGCTATTTGTCTCATCTGTGTCATGCATTTGTGAATTTGATTATGATCTGGAGGAGATTCGTCAGACCATACATTAAAGCATTCAATAAAATCGAGACAAAAGTTCAATACGATTAATTCCCAATCTTTAGTATTGGTAGGATATCCTATACCATGTGCAAATTCACGGAATTCATTGCTCCTATCGATTAGAAGCATGGCCAATGCTCTGTGAGCCTTGTTCAAATCAAATTTATCAAGTGCGCTAGAACCTTGCATGCAGAGCATACAAATCATTTTATTTTAAAGATATCTTTTTACAAGAAATACTAATTTTGTTGAATTAAGCTCAGGCAGTAATATTTTTTGTAAGAAAACCACACAAATTTAGGACTTTAGCCAGGGCTCCAGCTCTATTTCTGATTGTAACAATACTAATGCCAGAGGCGTTTGAAAGTTTTTTCTGCGTTTGTTTTTCTGAATTTACTATGCACGATAGGTAAAGCGAGGTAGCGGCAAGAGCCATTGGATTTTTTCCTGATGCAAACCCCTTTTCTTTTGCTTTTGATAGTATATCCAGAGCATCTCGTTGAGTCCTTTCACTTATACCTACGGTGCTAGCTATTCTATTAACAAAATCAGCAGAATCATAAGATTCTAATTTAAGATCAAGTGTGTTAATCAAAATTCTGACATGCCTCGAAAGATCTTTTTGACTCACATTTCCAGCAGATGCAATATCCTGCAATGTTCGCGGAGTATTTGCTTCTCTGCAAGCCGCGTAAAGAGATGCAAGTACCAATGCTGCAATACTTCTGCCTCTTGTCATTTTCTTTGCCAACATTTTCCTATACATATAAGCAGTATTTTCAATAATCATATCAGGTATAGCAAGCTTTGTTTTCACGGTATTTAAAAGGACAAATGCAGTTCTCATACTTTTTTCAGTTGATCGTGCTTTGCTTCTGCTGTCCCAGATTCTTAATCGATTAAATGTATTTTTCATATCTCCTGACAATGAATTACCCATTGCATCTTTGTTATTGTTATCAATTACAGTAGCCAATCCCATATCATCTATTGCCAATGATGATTTTGATCCTGTTCTTGCTTTTTCAAAAAATTCTTCACTGCTAAATGCATGTTGTTCAGGTCCAGATATTGCAACCTTGTCCATTATGACTAAGCCACAACCAGAACATAATACTTCACCAGTATTGTTATCAGTTATTAGGGGTCCTTTTGGACATCGCTCTTCAATACATTTCAATTTACTACCGTAAGTATCTCTCTCTAAAATCAGTACAATTACTATACTTGCTTCATTAATATAAACAACTCTCTACAGGCAGATTTATCCTTGAATAAGACTGCCATCACACCTCGCTACCTGAAAGCTGCAAGTCTTTCCTTGATTAAATCAATGGTTAGAGATGGATCATATTTGCCCTTTGTCTTTCGCATCACTTTGCCTATGAGATAATTAATTGTTTCAGGGTTTTGTTTTGCTTCAGATACCGCTTTTTGTTCTTCCATAAAAACTTCATCTATTACTTTTACGAGCAACGAAGAATCTTCAATGTGAACCAAATCAAGGTCAGAAACGATTTCTGTAAATGGTTTTCCTGTCTTTATTATTTCTTGTAGGATTATTTTTCCAGAATTTCGTGTGATTTTGTTGCTCAATACCGCGTCGGATAAATCAGTCAGATGTTTTGGCGTTAGTTTGAGTTGTTCTCGTTGTTCTCTAGTATCTGCAAATCCTTTTAGATCAGTTGTAATCAGATTTGCTATTTCTTTAGCATTTTTTTCCGAATGTGATTGTTCAAATAAATCTGAATAAAATTTATCAGAAGCCAAAATCTCTGCGACTTGCGGAGTAATTCCATATTTGTTAATGTATCTCTCTTTTTTTGAAAAAATACTTTCTGGCATTGCCTTTTTTAAATTATCAAGTAATTTTTTTTCAATGATGATTTTTGGGATATCTTCTTCTGGAAAATACCTATAATCTTGTTCTTCTTCTTTTGATCTAGAGGACACAGTAATCTTTCTTGCCTCATCCCAGTGTCTAGTTTCTGCAGCAATAGGCATTCCTCTATCTGCCAAACTCTGCTGCCTCGTTATTTCAAAATGCAGTGCTTTTTCAATATCACGAAATGAACCGACATTTTTAATTTCAACTCTATTGCCTTTTTCAATAGAAATATTTCCATCAACTCTAAAGGCACCTTCAAGGTACGGATCTGCTGTTCCAAGATTTTCTACTAAATCTGCTAAAATGTTCAAAAATAAAAACATTTTTTTGTGGTTGTGCAAATCTTGTTTCTGGTACAATTTAAACAATTGTGGTTCCGGATCGTTTGTAATCAACAAAAGTAACTTGAGTCTTTTCAGAACTTGCACTATAAACAATTCGTCCGGGATCTTCCTCTAATTGTATCCTTCGAATTCTTATCTCCTTGGATTCGATTGTAACTTTTCCATCATAACCAATACTTGTAGGCTCGTAGGCATTGTATTGAGTAATTTGAAAATTTTTTGGAAGATCAGGATAGAAATAATTTTTTCTAAAAAAACCAATTTTGTTAGGGATTTTGCATTCTAAGGCAATAGATAAAGTTGCGGCCTTTTCAACTGCCTTTTTATTAAGAATTGGCAACGAGCCTGGTAGACTTATACAAACAGGACAAATGTTAGAATTAGTATCAAAATCTCTATAATTTGCTTTACAAGAACAAAATAATTTACTGTCAAGTTTTGTGAGCTGGCAGTGAATTTCTAATCCTATTTTGGTCAAATGGGCACCTCAGGTAAGTGTGTTGTTTTTTGCAAAGCATATGCAGCTTGCAATAATTGTTTTTCTTGAAGAGAATTTGCAAAAAGCTGAATTCCAATAGGTAGACCGTTTACATTATCAAATGGAACCGAGATAGCAGGAATTCCAGATAGATTTGCAAGAATTGTATTAATATCAAGTAAATAAATTTTTAACGGATCATCAATTTTTTCACCGATTTTAAATGGTAGAATTGGCATAGTCGGAGCCAAAAGTAAATCTACTTTCTTAAATGAGTCGATGAGCTGTGATTTTATTAAGCTCCTAACTTTTTGTGCTTTTTGATAATATTTCCCATAATAACCAGAGGATAATACAAAGGTGCCAAGTAACATCCTCCTTGTTACCTCGGGGCCAAGATGACTTCGTGTTTTTGAGATATACTGATTATATTCATATCCTTCTACGCTAAAATCAAATCCATATCTAAGATTATCAAATCGTGCAAGGTTGCTGCTTGCCTCTGCTGATGCTAGTGTGTAATATGCTGCAACAGAATGTTTTGCCGAATCAAGTGAAACCGAAACGCATTGTGCGCCAAGTTTTTCAAATGTAGATATTGCCTTTTTAGTCGCTGATTGAACCTCTTTGTCGACACCTTCACCAACCATTTCTGAGACTACACCAATCTTTTTTCCCTCAACTCCTGCTTCCAAGTTTTTTGTATAATCTGAATCGTTTCTCTCAATCGTTGTATTATCGTGAGAGTCTTTTCCTGCAATAATGTTTAAAATGAATGCAATATCTTCTACGGTTCGTGCTAGAGGTCCAATTTGCTCAATGCTGTTTGCAAATGAAACAAGGCCGTATCTGCTAATCAGTCCATAGGTTGGTTTTAAACCAACTACAGAGCAAAAGCTTGCTGGACTCCGCACTGAACCTCCAGTATCAGAACCAAGGGAAGCAAGACATTCAAGAGCGCTCACGGAAACTCCACTTCCTCCAGATGAACCTCCAGGAACATATTCAGAATTCCAAGGATTTCTGCTTGGACCAAAATAACTATATTCAGTTGTAGAACCCATTGCAAATTCATCTAAGTTTGTTTTGCCAATAATTATTGCATCTTGAGATTTTAATTTCGAGATCACTGTGGCATCATACGGAGAAATAAAACCTTCCAGCATTTTTGATGCACATGTAGTTTTCATGCCCTTTGTACAGATGTTATCTTTTACAGAAATTGGTAGACCAAGGCAAGAGCCAATTTTTTCTTTTCCCTTTAGTTTTTTATCTATGTTTTTTGCTTGCTGTATTGCATTGTCATTAATAGAAATAAATGCATGAAGAGTTTTGTCGACTTTGTTTATTCTTTCAATTGTTTTTGCAACAAATTCTTCAGATGATAAAGAACCATCTTGTATTTGTTCTATGTATTGAGATATTGAAATTGCCAGATTCATCTAAACCATCTTTGGAGCACGAACAAAATTATCTTTTGTTTTTTTCAAGTTTCCAATAAGAGTGTCATCATATGGCACAAACTTGTCGTCACGTAGTTGATCAAAAGTCAATTCTTGCCTGAGCAAATCGTCATTAGATATTTCTAGCTTGTCCAAGCGCTCAAAATAATTTAAAATTTGTTCGACTTGATCTATGTATTTCTCAGGATCCTTTATTTCGATTTTTATCAAATCACCGAGGTGTTCTATTTCTCTTCTAGATACCATGTCTGTCCTATGGAGTGAGTCTATCCACGTCTCTTGGATAAAATGTTACATCTCTAATATTTTCTGTTCCTGTTAAAGCCATCATTAATCTTTCAAGACCTATTCCACACCCCGCATGAGGCGGCACCCCATAATCAAAAACTCTAAGATGATAATCAAATGGATCTAATTTAAATCCCTTTTTTTTCATTCTTTCTTCAAGATCAGATCTCTTTTCAATTCTCGTACTACCCGATGAGAGCTCCAAATCACCATACATAAAATCAAAAGATTCTGATATTTTAGAATCTTCTTTTTTTTCCTTGACATAAAATGGCTTTGGAGCCAATGGCCAATCTTTAATGAAATAAAATCCAACTAGTCCCAGTTTTTTAAGATTAGACGCATACAGATCGTCACCCCATTCAGTGTTTATTCCGATTTTTTGCATCTTTTCGATTAGTTCCGAATAGGTATATTGAGATATAGATTCAGAGATTTCGGGGATTTGAAACGAAGCATCAGGATGTTTAGTTTTATACTCTTTAACAATTAGAATTGCATTCTTTACAATGTTTTCAATATGTTTCATAATATCATTATAATCAACAAATGCTTCCTCTAGATCAATTGAAATTGCCTCAGAGAGATGTCTGTTTGTTCTTGATGGCTCTGCTCTAAATATAGGCGCGATTTCAAATACTTTTTCAAAACTCATTGTTAATTGTTCTTTGTAAAGCTGCGGACTTTGAGCAAGAAATGCTTCCTTGTTGTAGTAAAATATTGGAAATAGAGCAGCTCCTCCTTCCGTAGCAGTTGCAATCATCTTGGGAGTATTTACTTCCACAAATTCCATTTCATACAAGTAATCACGAATTGATTTTAGAACTATGCTACGAGCTTTGAAAACATGTTGCAAAATGTTTCTTCGAAGATCTACTGCACGAATTTCCAAACGAGTATCAATATTAGCAATGGTTTTTGTTTGCGATGTAAAAGGGGCAATCTTTTCAGCACTAGAGAAGATTTTCAATTCAAGCGGAGCAATTTCAGCACCATGAGGTGCCTTGTTTGATGGTTTGATAGTTCCTTTTATTGCCACACTTGATTGTTCTTTTAGTTTTACAATTTCTTGCCTAATTTCTTCACTGCATACACCTTTTTTAGCGGTGATCTGAATTTCACCACTTTTATCAGTTATCATCATAAATACAAGATTCCCATGATCCCTTACACTAGAAACCCAACCCATAACTATAACCTCTTTACCCTCCAAGGAAGGATCAATTTTATTTGAATAAATTGTTCTACGCCACATACCTAGATCAATTGCTGTCAAACCTTTTCATCAACTCTGTTCCTGTTAGTGTTAATTTGTGTTGCTACGTTACTTCCTTATTTAACAACCAATACTGGTTTTAATTGCATTTGCAGCAGATATCAACTGAGATTTTTCAGCTGGTGTCAATCTATGATTTGCATTTACTTATTTAATGAAGCACCTAGTTTTCCACATGCTCCTTTGTCATTGTTTGGATTGGAATCACTGAGTATTCGCATGCTATGCCAAACCCAATTGATAGAGTATTGAAGATATTAACACTAAAATTAATTTCCGATTTACAGTGTAACCTTATATCGAAAATTCAGGCAGTTTTAAATTAAACTTCATTTTAGTTCCAGTTGGTCCATATTCATTATAGACTTTCTGAGTTAGTTCAAGTTTGTTCGCTAACATATAACATGAAATTGCTTCTTCCAAGTATTTTGCAGATTCGTTCTTGTTATTTCCGTTGTCGATATTAATTATTTTTAAATAATTTTCTGCAGCTTTTAAGTATTCATTTATTTTTTTTTCCTCTTTTCCCTCGTGTTGAAATATGTTTGCTAGTTGTTTGTGAAACATTGCAGCCATGATATGAGAATTTTTCACTCTTTCAGATAATACGATTCGTTTTTCAGTGTCTGATAAATTTTCCAATTCGCTTGAGAATTTTTTTGCTCTAATTTCAAAGGTCTTAGCCAAATCCTCCGTCTTTTTCGTACTGGGAGGTTTGTAAAACATTATTTTCATATTTATCCAATGACATATCAACACCCATATGCAATAACATATTACATACTTTGTTTGTTTTTATTTCTCCTTATAGTATTTACAATTTTTGTCAGTTTTTTAATACCAGAATTGAAAGTTGTAAGTAATAAAACAATTAATACACATTATTAAATAATCAATTTTTCAAGTACAATACATGGAAAAACACGAATCTATTTGTGACAAAATAATGCAAATAGATCCGAGGATTAGATTTGCAGGTATGATTTCTGACAAAGGAAGACTAGAACTAGGAAAACAAGACAATGTTAACAAAATTCTAATAGATAAGAAACAATACGAGATGTTCTTTATGGGTTGTGCTCTTACAATGAGGATGAGTAATGAATTTGATGAATCTCTTGGACCTGTGAATTTCACAATTACACATAGAAAAAATGAGGTAACAATGACATTCCCATTTGGTAACCATGTATTACTTGTGAGCTGTGAAAATGAGGGAACTGATCTGATTAATATTCCATACAAAGTATTGCAAACCTTAGGGACATCATCCGAGTCGCATCTACAGGAAAAAATTATCGCCTAATAAATTTAATAGAAAATATCTAGTTTTAAATTTTAATTATCTTTTCTTTAAGTAAAAATGGAATTATAGTATCACTAGGTACGGACATGTTATTTTTTTGAATCACTTGATAGTTTGGAGCTCCTGACAATTTTTGTCGTTGATGAACATTGATAATTTTTGTGCGCATCATATTGAATATGGCTTGACACGCATCTTCATTTAATTTTGCTTTAATAACAATTTCATTTTTCACAATATTGATCTCCAAGTTAACAAATAGTGAAACATATTTTTTAATCTGCTTTCCATATTTCGAGGACTGACTAACTGGAATTAACAAACCATCTGTTATTAAGGTATTAATCTTCCTGTAAGATGAGGTTTGTGGCAATCCACAGAGAGTGATAATATCTAAAATTGTTCGTGGTCTGTTTACAGTTTTATTTAGAAATTTTCTTTTTTCATCATCAGCATAAGAACAAATGATCAATGATACTACTGATTTGTCTTTTATAATTAATGATCTATTCTCTTGTACCCCTATCAATCTTGACTACCCATTTTATATTTAAATGAAAGAATATAACTACTTTTTCATAGAATTTCACTTGTTGAAATTAATTCAGACTAGATTCAACCCTCATGAGAAACTCTATAACTTATCAGACTAATGCAATCTCAATGGCACTAACAGAAAGAGAAAAAGCAATAATAATCGTAGCTAATACAATTGTCTCATATTCACAAAAATTGCAGGAAGGAGATTTGCCCCAAAATCAATCAGTTATCGATTTTATTCTAAAAGCAGTTCCTGAGGACAAAAAAGAAGAAATTTCAATCGAATTAATTGACGATGTTTTTTCTTTCATTTCTTCATCATGAAACTTTCATAAAGAGTAATTCGTAAGTAAAATCGTCGAAAAATGACAGCTATAGCAACTCTGGGTTCTCATTGTGCATTACAAGTACTAAAGGGAGCAAAAGATGAAGGTTTTAAAACTTTGCTTGTCTGTGAAAAAAAGCGAGAAAAACTTTATCGCCGATTTAAATTCATTGATAAATTAATCCTCGTCGATACGTTTTTAGAATTATCTGAACAAAATTGTGTTACTGCATTAGAAAACGAACATGCCATATTAATTCCACATGGAACACTGATCTCCCAAATGAATTCATCACAGATAGAATCAATTAAAAATCCAATTTTTGGCAACAAATGGATCCTCAGATGGGAATCAGATAGAGTGATGAAAGAAAAATTAATGACTGAATCAAAACTTAACATTCCAAAGACAATTTTAAATCCTAAACAGATCAAGAACTTGGCAATAGCAAAAAGACATGGTGCAGCTGGGGGCAAGGGATATTTTTTGACTACGAGTGAAAAAGACTATAATAAAAAACGCGACAAATTAATATCACAGGGAATCATTAAAGAAGACAACGATCTCTACCTTCAAGAATATGCATTTGGAGTTTCAGCATATCTTCAATATTTTTATTCACCTTTAACTGGCGAACTAGAATTTTTTGGAGTGGATAGAAGATATGAATCTGATATAGATGGATTAGGAAGAATTCCTGCATCTCAACAAATGGACATTGATTCTATTCCATCTTTTAATGTGATAGGAAACAGTCCATTAGTTTTAAGAGAATCTCTTCTTGATGAGGTATACTCTATGGGAGAACGCTTTGTTGAAGCGTCTAAAAGACTTGTTGCACCTGGAATAAATGGACCATTTTGCTTAGAAGGAGTTTATGATGATAATGCTAAATTTACTGCTTTTGAGTTTTCAGCAAGAATAGTTGCAGGAACAAATCTGTATACAGAAGGTTCCCCATATTCTACTTTTTTATATAATGAACCGATGAGTATGGGAAGAAGGATTGCAAGAGAGATCAAACACGCCATAAACGAGAATCAGATAACAAAAATTACTACCTAGTTTTCAAGCACCGTTAAGGGAAATTATCAGATCAGTTAAAAATCCAGCACACAATCCAAAAAATATTCCTAACATCATAACAGTATTTGTGGTCTGTTTTCTGCCAGAATTATACATAAGCATTGAAACATAAATTAATGCACCGCCAGCGATTGACAAGAATAATACATAAGCAACAGTAGAATTCCATAAACTTCCTAACATTGTGCCAACAAATGTAGGACCTCCTCCTATCAATCCTGTTAAAATAATGAATTTGATCTTTGGTTTGTTGACAAGTCCTGTTAGTGGTCCAGCTATTCCAAAACCTTCCGTAGTGTTATGAGCACCAAATCCTATTATCAAAAGTATCGCTAATCCAATCTCTCCTGCAATAAAGGATTGTCCAATTGCAAGACCTTCACTGAAATTATGAGCGCCAATGCCAATTGCAATCATCATTG
>CAZHDX010000028.1:0-12834 GCA_964531195.1 uncultured Nitrosopumilaceae archaeon | reverse complement strand
GATATGATCATATTGGTGAGGGAGCTTATGATGAAATTGACAAGACAGTTGAGAATTTGTTATTAGAGCAAGACGCACAAATCCCAAAAGAACCTGTAATGGGTTAATAGATACATTGATTCTTGGTAAATCTGATCCTAAACAGAAAATTTAAAATAAATATTTTCTACAAATGTCCGTTAGAATTAGAATTCTGAGGAAATCGGCAATGGATGATATCTGCAGCATCAATTATTTTGCCTATATATTTTCCGTTCTTGTCATCTTTCAAAATCCTATGCTTGCCCCTACCCAGTGGATAACCTCTGCTTTAATTTCAAGATTGTCTAGTAAGACTAGACATTCGCTATTGTCCATGTTACTTTTTTCTTCGTTTTCATTGATAAATAATCCTTCATATCATAAATTTTTTTGCAGATAAAAAATTAAGTTTACATGCAAAATATACGTAATACATTTATCGTAATTTTGTCTAATTATACAATGGTAGAAATAAGAATAAAGTCACAGATTAATGCTCCTGCAGAAAAAGTCTGGGATATTGTGTCAAATACAGATAACGAAGATCACGAAATAAAGCATGTATGCATTGGAAAGCCAAGAATGTGATGCTAAACATATGATTTCTACGCCAGTCTTTTAAGATAAATTTCACATATTTTCTTGTGGAACAAAGATTAACCTGCAAAAACCATTCTGAGCAAGTTATCCTAAATCAACTAGGGTGGAATCGTTTTATTTGTCCAAAATGTGGAAACGATTTCGCTATTGGTAGAAAGGCGATATTAGATCCAGAAATTACACAAGTATAAAAACATCACAAGAGAGAAATTTTGTAAATTGCAATTGTTGACTTGAAGTACATTTTGAATTTATTTATGATCAGTCAAGAAAAGATTCTTCCTTGGTGAAATTTTCGATGAATTATTTTTGATTATGAGAAAACTTTTTTGTAAACATAGGCAGTGATACTTGAGCCTATAAAGGTTGCAGTTAAGTATATCCACAAGTTATTCAAATAACCTGAAAGTATTGCAGGTGCTAATGATCTTATGGGGTTCATGGAAGCACCCGAGATAAATGAGAGAAAGAAAATATCGAGGCCGATTATTCCACCGATTGCAATTCCGCTAAAACCCTTCAATCCTTGCGTATGAACAACAATTAGTATTACAACCATAAGAAGAGCTGTCGCCAAGATTTCTATTCCAAAAATCAAAGGCAGAGGATACGCATAGTCAGGCGCATTTGCACCTAGATTTGCCTCAGTTCCTATTATAGATCTTACAAATATTGATCCAAGAAATGCGCCCAAAACCTCTGCAAGAAGATAAAGGCCTAAAAGATTTTTCGGCAGATGTTTTGTAATCAGGTATCCTACTGTTACGGCAGGATTGAAATGTGCCATTGAAATTTTACCAAATGCATAAACCATTGAGGCAACTGCAATAGCCGGACATAGAGCAACAAACCATGACCCAAATGTTCCAGCATACTTTGCATCAAGAACTACCGAGCCTGTCGCAAGTACAACCACCACAAATGTCCCTATTAGTTCGGCAAAGAACTTTTTCTGATTAGACGATAAATTACTAATTATTCTAGAGTTTTGCAAAGTTCCTTTACCTTTATTTCTATGTCATCCCTGATTTCCCTTATCTTCTCTATTGTCTTACCTTTAGGATCTTCAATATTCCAGTTTAGAACATTATTTACAAACAATGCAGGACAAGATTCTTTATCCATACATCCCATGTTTACAATTCTGTAAGAATTCTTGATTAGCTCATCTGAAAGCATCTTTGGTTTTTGTTTTGTAATATCTATTCCAATTTCTTTCATTACTTCAACAGCAAGAGGATTTATCGAATCTACTGATTTTGTGCCAGCACTTTGAGGTTTAAATCTCCTTGATGCAAACTTTCCAAGAAATGCTTCTGCCATTTGACTTCTACCAGCATTCTCGACACAAACAAATAGAATTTTTTTAGAGTTTACCATGTAAGGTTTATATAAATTAATATTGATATAAATATCAATTGATATGAATGGTGTGACCTTGTTAAAATGTATTTGTGAAGATACCCGATTTAGCATACTAGAGTTGCTACAAAAAAACCATGAACTGTCTGTAAATGATTTAGTTTCAAAACTAAAGAAAGACCAACCTTTAGTATCTCATCATCTAAGAGCACTAAAACAGTGTAAGATAGTTAACTCCAAAGAAAATGGAAAATCAACAATGTATTCCATCTCCAACAATGAAATATCAAAACTGATCAAAGATATTGTAAAAACAGGCAATAAGATGGCAATAATTTGCGATGATCCTTCCTGCGTTTGTTAGAAAAATTCTGGCCAAGCTCTTTCCAACAAATCACAATTTCAGGTTTATCAAGATAATATTTAACAAAAATGATTCTGGCCAGGGAAAATCGAAAACATCGATTCTAAAATTATGAATGAATCATTGTCAATTTCTATGAATTATTTCTGATTATATTTTAATCTCTTGTATGATTCTAACAAAGTTATTGCCAAAGCTCCTGTAAACAATGACAACGGGATTGATAACCACAAGGCATGTCTAAAGAATTCAAGATTGACAGTTTCTGCAGTTATGATGCAAATGCTTTCACTAGTTACCAAAACATACAAGCTTGTTTTGAGGATTTTTTTATAGTCAGACATTTGGGATATTTTTGGAATTTTTTCAATTCCAATTGCGAAGTTCCTAAAGGTAGTTTTAATATTTGAGACAAAACCATTTTTGTCATATTCTAAGACCGAACAACAACTGTCGATAACTGAATCTAAATTATATCTTCCAAGAATAGTTGCAAAGGTAGTGAATCCTGCCAAGCCATAACCCAAAACATAAGAAATTGTGATAGCAAAAGGTGTTTTAAAGCCAAACAAAATGAAACTAGCATTCTGCCCTATTTCTGCTGACAAGATGCAAAGAATCTCAATCCCTAATGCTGATGCGTAGAGATTTTTTACATTAAAAAAGAATTTAACAGTCGCATTGGATTCTTTAAGATGAATCTCTACACAGCAACAATCATCTTTAATGCAGAATTTACATTCGTCTATAGTTTGTCTATTACATCGCTCTGGAATGCACTTGCAATCTGCACATTTGACTGACATGTATAATTTTGATGCTTTTAACTATTAAAACAATATTGGTTAACTCTAAAAGAATCAATGCCTATTTCTATGAATTATTTTTAAAGGAACTGTTCTTTATCGATTGTTTTTGTCTTGCTGTTTCCCTTGGTTGATAAAAATAAAATTATGTTGTTGCTTCCCCAATAATTACAATCTGTCCCACACCTTGAGTAAATGGAATTGTTAAGATTCTATCAGAGAATGGTGTTTCAACTTCGTTGTAATCAACTAGTTTTCCACCTACAACTACTATTAGTTTAGTGTCATGATGAACCAAAATTGAATTGACAAGTTCTTGAGGGATATCTATCCTCAATATGCCATTACCGATTGTATGAATTGAAACAATTATCTGTTTTTTTGCTTGTGCATCTATTTCAATACTCTGAATAGTAGCATTTGTAATTGTATAGTTTACCGAGAATTTGGTATTAGCTACATTCATGGTTCTTTGAAGAGTAGCTTGGTAAACAGGATAGTTTGTTTGATTCGTTGAATATTGATTTTCTATTCCTTGTGCAATTGTACTAGATGTTAGTGCTAAACTTTTTTCCGTATCGACTAGCAATTTTATTTTTCCATCATAGACTGCAAGTCCAGCTTGAGGGTTTGTATGGTTACTCAAGTCAGTTTGGATGTAATTTTCTGCACAAGGCATACTTGGAACTCCTACTCCTAATAGCTCGTGAGTGCCATCTTGAAACTTTACATCAGCTCCAAAGTTAGAATTACCACATGAGCCTGGTGGTCCTCCTGAAAATGGCTTTGGAAAAAAAGTAAAGACGACACCATGCAACAATTCTTGGACTCCCTCTCCTCGATAGGTAGTCATGGTATCATTTACTGTTGCGAAATAATATGCATGGTTTTCCAAATTCACTAATCCTGAATCATTTTCTAAACCTTCAATTTTCTTTGGTTGGGATAATAAAATTGCCACGGAAATGATCATCACAAATATTGCAATTCCAGCAAAAACTGCGAGATAAAGGATTTTCATTTTCTGAATCTAATCCTATTCTAAATTTCCGTCTGCTAACATTTTTTATTTCCTATTGGGACTTGATTAGGATATACATCTCCAATTTGTAAATCAATCTGATTAGAAGTGTACCAACCGCAATGTCCAGAGCCATTCATTATGTGCGGTATTACGAATTGGATATTTGCGAACCATCTGTCTCCTGTTGGTTCAATGTGAATGCTATCAAATTCTATTTCTGGATATTTCTCTTTGAGTCTTGTAACTTGTAAGACCTTGTTAATCACATCTTGTTTTTGTTGTGGAGTTAGAAGATCGTCTGGTATTTGTGGAATGTATGAATATGGTTCAAAACAGCCATGAGTACTGACACATCGAGTTCTTTTGTAAACAGGGGAAGGCAGGTTTGAGGTGTCCATTTCTGTAGAATTTGTGGGATGATGACAAATAACAAGAATATTACCATTTTCAGTAATGATTTCAGGATTTTGACAAAACAACAATATTCGTTGTTTCTCATCTTGTGTCACAGGCCCTGAATTAATAGAAACCCAGAAAATAATTATTCCAATTATTGCAATAGCAGCTGCTCCACCAATTATTGATAACAATAGAGTATTCATTTTCTATTTGTTAGATTTTTTAACTGAAAAATATTTGGATCTTAAGTTCTTCAACAAATCCTAGTACAAGAATTTTACCTTGTAATAGCTTTTTATTTCATGTGAGCAAAGACAGTATCAACACTAAAGAACGGACAGTTTACGATGAAACCTGCTAGAGTTGTTGTTGTCATGTCGCTTTTGCTGGTAATGTCTTGAACATTTTCTAGTATAGTAGCACTAGATGGATCTTTCCATGTTATCACTTGGATTCTCCACATTGGGCTATAATACTGATCACCAGGTTTTGTGCTACCTACTCCTGATTGAAATCCTAGCGGTCCGCTACCTTTGATGCCATTTGAAAATTGGTAAAGGTCAGACGATGAACTTGTTGATATGGTGGCCTGAGTTTTGTTTGCAAAAATTACCCCAAGCATATCGGATGGGTCCTTTTGTGATGAATCTGTAGCGATATAGTATATTGTAGAACCATCTGGTGCGAATCCTCGGTGAGCTACAAAGGTTACTTGCATTTTTTGTGTATTAATGTCTAGTACTTGGGCGCTTCCATATGGGCCAGACTCTGATATGCTATCTCTAATTTTCATATGTCCTGCCGGAATTGTTCCTTCGTTATTTCCTCCCCACTGAATTATGGGACAATTTACTATGATATGTGTTGGCTCGACAGTAACTTTACCATTTGATTCTGCCGCTAAAACATCATCTTCGGAACCAAGAACGGTTGCAGAGGATGGGTCTTTCCATTCAACAATGTTGACTTGCCATAATGGACTGTATCTTGCATCACCTGGAATAGAATCTACTACTTGTGGCTGAAAATCCATTAGTCCTTCACCTTTGATGCCATTTTTGAACAAGTAGATATTTGCAGTTGCCGGTGGAGGAGTCTTTGTTAATGCAGGTGCAAAGGTTACAGGAAACTTGGTAAGATTCGTCAGCTCTGCTGCGGCATTAGAATCTGATGCTTCTGTGGTTATGTAAAAAACATCTTTGCCATCATATAATCCCCTAACCAATGGAATCACCAGAGGAAGGTTTGCATTAGATAATTTTAAAACAGAACCCGAGTCTGACGACATTATTTCTTGATTCATCATGTCGTTGGACATGTTTTGACCTTGCATCGTGTTATTGTTTGACATCATATTTTGTTCTTCAGTGCCAGATGGACGTGGCATTGTGTTTGATTCCATCTTGCCTTTCAGCTGAGCTTGAGAAAGAGCTTGCTGCATTTGGGAGTATTCTCCTGGATTGCAAATATGATCTCCACAAATTTTCTGGCCACCGGAGTATCGAGCTGTATAATGGTTATCATTAAAGTCCGATCTCATTGTAAGAGCACTTGAACTAGGCAACATCTCCCAATTCAAAGTCAGAGAGACCGCTAGTACTGAGAAAACCAACAACAATCCAAAATATCTGAGTTTTTTATTCATTGAATCCCTCACTTTTTTCAATTACATAAGCATTTTTCCAAATCCCTACAATCCTATTCAAATCGAAGAATACGATAACTTGTGATTCAAATTCCTAATAATTCAAACCTAAAACAAAATAATATCTGGTAATGATTTAAAAGAGTTCTAAATTGAAAAAAATTGGTCTAGCAGTACTTGCTGCCTTTGTCATATCGTTTTTGATTTTAACCACGAGTCTCTTCTTGTATCATTACAAGTTTCAGGATGGTAATTGGGAGCTTCAACCAACTGACAAAATATTGAATCAAAAGAATTTTTATACCCAAGTTTCGAAAATAGACGGAAAAAAGATCTTTCTTGTAGGCTCAAGTCAGGTTGAACCTCTCAATCCAAAAGACATTCATGATGATCTTCTCAGTAATAACCTGAACTTTACAGTCTATAACCTTGGAATTGGTGGGGATAACCCAAAAGACAGAGTAAAAACGATTGATTGGATAATATCTGCCAAACCTGCTCTCGTGGTCTATGGAATCGGCGACAGAGATTTTCCATTGTATGATTCAATGTTGCCAGATAATTCGCTCAAGATCTTACCCAGTATTGCTGACATTCCAGAGAATTGGTTGCTAGAAGGAGTTCAATATCTTGAAAATTCTTTTTCTTTTTTATCCTCGCCAAAACTAGATCTTCTGACATTTGCTTTTGGTGGAAATTCTTCTCAACATGGCCATTTTCGTGTATTCTATACGGACCCAACTGTGTATGCAAACCATCTGGAAAATTATCAATGGCCAATTGCCAGCAACAGTACTCTAGAATCTCAAAGTCAAGAAAGCCGCTTGTATGACATTTTTCCCTTAGAGAAAAATGTCGATTACATTGCGTTTGAAAAAATGCTCAAAAAATTACACGAGAACAAAATTCCTGTAATTGTCTATATCACTCCACAAGAAAGATATCGATTGGAAAAGATACCATATCCAGAACAATTCACATCCCTTTTGAATAAAATATCTCAAGAATATCCAGAAGTACCAATCTACTCCTTGTGGGACAAGTACGCAGACATGAGTTTTTGGAAGGATTATACACATGTAGTTAATAATTCCAAGAAAACCAGTCGTGTCTATAGCGACGATGTTGCAAAGATGATCCTGGGAAATTTTTTCACCAATTCCACAATTCTGCAGGGATTCCAAAATGATACTAGATATCCACCCAAGTTTGATTACTCTCTTGAACCTTACAAAGAGGCATTAAAGTAATGCTATTTAATACAATTGATTTTGTAATTTTTTTTATTGTTGTTCTAAGTGTATTTGTTCTAATTAAAGACAGAAAATTTCAACATGTATTTCTTTTATTGGCAAGTTATTTCTTTTTTTATTATACGAGTAATTATTTAATCACGCTCTTAATTTTTACAACAATTTGGGATTACTATTTTGGAAAAGCAATCTGGAAGTCCGATAATCTACGAACAAAAAAAGTTTTTTTGATTTGTAGTCTTGCTGGAAATCTAGGTCTCTTAGGTTTCTTCAAGTATGCTGATTTTGCTATAACGCAGTTTAATTTCTTTGGACAATATTTCGATCTCGGTCACAAAATACCACTGCTTAATTTGGCGCTACCGATAGGAATATCATTTTACACTTTTCATTCTATAACTTATACAGTAGGAATTTATCGAGGGCAGCTTAGTCCAGCTAGATCTTTTACAGATTATGCCATATTTGTCGCATTTTTTCCTCAGCTTGTGGCAGGCCCAATTTTACGGGCAAAGGACTTTTTGCCTCAACTTAGAGAAAAAGCAGAAGGCCTTGAAGTAGGATCGCGGCTCAGACAAATTGTAATCACAAATGCAAATCTAAAAGTAGGCATAACTCTCATGGCTATCGGATTTTTCAAGAAAATGGTCATAGCAGACAACATCTCTCAAATGTCAAGTGATGTATTCAATTCCCCAATTGGACAAGAATCATTTACTATAATTCTTGGAGCCATAGCGTTTGGCATTCAGATTTATTGTGATTTTTCTGGGTATACTGACATTGCACTAGGTGCAGCTTCTATTATGGGCTTCAAAATCCCGATAAATTTTAACAAGCCATACTTTGCCACATCACCTTCTGATTTCTGGAGACGCTGGCACATTTCATTATCATCCTGGTTACGTGATTATCTGTATTTTGGATTAGGTGGAAATAGAAAATCAAAACATAGAACATATCTGAATCTGTTTATTGTAATGTTCTTGGGAGGGCTGTGGCATGGCGCTTCATGGAATTTTGTTATTTGGGGCATGCTACATGGCCTGTACCTTGCAATTTACAAGATTATCTCGGATAGGTTTCCATCATTTAAGAAATCTGTTTTTTTCAAAACTAGATATGGGCATATAATTTCAATTTTTGTTACACAGTACCTTATCTTTTTAGCATGGATTCCATTTCGCGTAAATGATGTTGGTTTTATCCAGTATTCAATGATGAAATATCTTTTTTTGGATTTTTATACCAAATCTACAATAAATTTTGTTTCAACCCACGTGTTTCCTCTTTTCATAATATCTGCATTTATCATTCTTGAGATTATATCATACAAGTTGCCAGACTTGAGAGAAAGGATTTCAAATTTCAAGTTAAGATTCTGGATTATTTTCTTGGCTGCAATAATGCTTTGTGTCTTTTTTTCCTATGAAGGTAATCCAGAATCATTTATCTATTTCAGATTTTAATTAAGGAAATAAATCAGGAAACGTAGATGTTGTGCTATCTTTCCTAAATACTGAAGCTAATCCTATTACATTTCTGTCTTTTTTGAGATGTTTTATAGAATCACAAAATTTTTTATCAAATTTAGTCTGATTTTGTAATCTTTGGAAGAGTTATAATAAATGAGGTCCCTCTGCCAATTTCTGATTCAACACGAATTGTGCCGTTATGCCTTTCAACTATACTTTTGCAACTTACAAGCCCCAATCCTGTTCCGGTTTGTTTTGTAGTAAACAAAGGCTCAAATATCTTATCAATTATGATGTTAGGAATTCCAGGACCGCTGTCTTCAATTATAATTGATACAATTAGACCTTGATCTTTGATTCTAAAATTAATCTCTCCACCATACGCCATTGCTTCTTTAGCATTGCTTATTAGATTTGCAAAAACTATCTCAAGTTTTGATGTATCACATGATATTGAGATATCATTTTTTGGCAAAATTATATTGATATTTTGAGGAACTATGGTGTCGTCTATAGCTGTTTTTATAATATCTAAAAGAGATTTGTTAGGGGAAATTTCGATCGATCTTGGATTTACATAATCAAGTACAGTCTCTATTTGTTGACTCATTCGAGCTATGGCCCTGTCGATTCTTGCCCATCTTTCTTTTTCATTATTCTCTATCTCTGTTCCTTGATATTTCGTTTTCATTAATTGCACACTCCCTCTGATAACTGATAATGGATTTTTCAAATCGTGAGCAAGTCTTGCTGAGAATGATCCAACGGTTGATAATCTTGCCAACCTTTCTTCTTCCAGCATTTTTTCAAGACCAATATTTTCTTGTTCCATGCCCGAAACTCGGTTTTTCATTATTTTGTTTAAATTTCTATTATACACAAAAATAAATGAGGAAAGAATTCCCATGATTATAAAAAAACCAAATAGATAAGCTCGTTCCTCTTGATTTACAATTGGATGTCTCCAATAAAAAATCAACATGACAATACTAGCAATTAGGTCGATTGCAATGACTGTAAAAGGAATAATGAAATTAACAACACTTGTACTTTGCAAACTTTGTAATCGGCCCTCTTTTCCTTTGTCTAAATGTGTTTGTGATTTATCACTTGAAAGTGATTTATAGAAAAAGGTTGCAAATACTAGCAAGGTATAACCAACGATCCATCCAATGTCAATTGGGTTACCGTTTTCATAGGAATTAAATAAAAAGACATAGAATGAATCGGCAGCGGTAATGGCCAAAATTGCAAAAAGTAGGTATGACAAGAACCGATTAGTTCTATTCCCATAAATGACTGTCATGCCAATTATGGTTGGATACAATACAAGGGCATCAATTAACGGATAAGCAAGTGCCACAAAAAGATCTAAAGTGTCTGCATCGACATTTGTTATCAGTGTTCCTATTACTGTTGGAACAAGAAAAAGACAAGATAAGAGAGCAGCAGATATTTTGACTGTTTTTGATATTTGATATCTTAAAGGTTTTAGGTAGATCAATAAAAATGCAAAAAGGCACAAATCTCCTGCAAGCCAAAGAAAATCTGCGACTGATGGAAATGGATTGATTTTAAGTATACTTTCATTGTAAATCCAAATGTCCTCTGCTGCTGCTCTAAATATTGCAAATATTGCAATAAAGGAAAGCAATTTTCTGTCCAATCTTGTCAAGCCATGTTTTCTAATCAGATTGATTGATAGTATAGAGAACAAGAAGGGAGTTGCAATAAACCAGATGTTTGAATTTTGTTTTGCAATATCAGAGCCAAGAAGATTACAAAAAACTACTGAAAATGCTCCCAAGCCTAAGGTGCCCAACAGAACAAAGTTAAGTCTAGATAACTTTACTCGTTTAGAGTTTACTAGGGGACTACCTTTTTGGGTAAACACAATTAATATGAAAAATCAGTTTTTTATACTTAAATAGATGTAAGTTTGGATTTTTACACTGCAATAATTATGTCTGCTTTCCAAGACCATCAGCCTTGATCCTTCCTGTAGATTTTCAAAAAATTGAATATCACTAACCAAGGAGATTAAACTGTGCCACATAATCTCTTCCATATTGATCAATCAGCATATTGAGTGCTTTTAGCTGCTCAATTGATTTTGCATTCTCAATTTCATTTACATTATCTCTTGATAGACTGTGGGATGAATAGCTAATATTTCCAACCATAAAGTTGGCACTTTGTGCAATTGGATCTTGCGACACCAACTTTTCTAGTTGTAGATTAACTATTTTGCCGTTGCCATCTTCTAGTACAAGTGCAACTGTATTTTCTTTGGTATCATAAAACCAGTTTATTTTACCTGGGCTACCACCAAATACTGCTGAAGTATCGTGAATGTGGGACAATATGTGTGGTCTGGTATATCCATCAGAATCTAGCTGCTTTTGTAGATCAGAAATATTGTCATATACTTTGAGAGAATCTGGAAGCTGTGGTAGAGATGGTGACAAAAATTCTCCTGTAAACTTGATTGCATCAGTCATGGTATAGTCAGTTGAAGAGAACTTGTTATTCCATGTTCGAATAATTACATCTGAAGTTGGTAGATCCTTTAATGGTGTAAATGTAAATGTAAATACATCCAAGTTTCCTTGTTTCTGTTTGTTTACGCTAACATTAGATACATAGCTTTGTGGATCATTTACTTGAAGGCCCGAAGATTCATCCCAAGTAAATGATATGATGGCCTGGCCAATGTTTGACATTGGGTGAGGTCCTATGTTTAATGAAATGTGTGTTACCGTGTAACCTAATGCAGAATCACAATAAGTCTTTACTATGATGGTCTGTGGTGCGTTTATGACTAGTCTGTGTGTTGGAAGATCCATCAGATTTCCTGTAACACTATAGCTATCTCCACCTACAGTAAATCCATCAGGTATCTGAAAGAGATCACTTCCCGACAAGCTTGGCGGTGGTATTCTGCTTGAATCATCGTTTCCTTTACCATCTCCAGAAGTTGACTGTGTCTGGAATGAATCTGTTGAAAATGTAAGAACAAGTTGAGGATTGTTTGTCTCAGCTTCACGTGATGCAAAGTGGACAAGACCTGGTTGTGTCTCATCTGCCTTTTTTACAATCCAGCCAAAGTTCTTGTCCTTTCCATCCAAGAATCCTTGAACATCTGATGTTACATCAAACTCTACCCATCCTGCCAGTCCATTTGTCATGATTATTGAATCAGTCTTTTGTGGCTCAAAATTTCCACCATTCCATGAATTTTCACAGTCCTGAATACCATTTTCAATATCATTATCTACTGCACAATTCCACGTCACTCCCTGTCCATCACCTCTGAATTCGACTAGGGCAAAATCAGAATCTGACATCTCCCAAGGCTGTGCATTAAAGCCATTTCCCTCTTTCCAGTCCTGCAACAATTTGTGTACGTTGACGTCTCTGCCATTGCCCCATTGGTCATTGTTATCTACGATATACAACCTCAGTTTGGCAGATTGAAGGATTTTATTTGCAGCAGCATTTTTTATAGAATCCTGATCAAAAGCTAATATGGTTCGTTTTATTTGTTCATTGAAATTTCTTACATCGAGTTGAGTGTTTGCACCTTCGTTAGTGTTAATTGATTGTTCCCTGAGGAAGCTATCCTTGTTTGGATGCAAAACTACTGACTCTGTATCCTCTGTCTGCGCTGCTACGTGCTGTGATGAAATGAAACCTACTATAGCGATACTTGTGATTGTGAAAATTATTAGAGCAAATTTATTCAACCCATTTCCACCGAGACGTCTTTCTGATTTCCAGAATATAAAGTGGGTCAACCAACTTTGGAAATTGTTCTATTTGTCGCGTTTGTTTGGATGCTCAAAAGATGGGCTCTATTTTTTTTCTCTGGCCTTATCACGACCC
>CAZHDX010000027.1:0-12837 GCA_964531195.1 uncultured Nitrosopumilaceae archaeon | reverse complement strand
GTAGAAAGGGGGACGGTATTGCTAGAGTAGACGGTTTTGTGATATTTGTCAAAGGTGGACAAGTAGGACAAAATGCAAAAATTAAGGTCACTCAGGTAGGCGGACGATTTGCTACTGCTGATGTAGTAGAAGCAGGTTCTTCACAACCAGCAGCAGAAACAGCAACTGAATAAGTGCTGTCCATTGACCACAACTAATTTTCTCTCCTAATTTTTCTTATTTTTATAATGTTTTTGTTTTCATTTTGATTTGATCCACTATCTCTAATTTTCTTGCAATGCTTAGATTTGGTTCCAGCGTGACATATACTGTTTTTCGCCTAGGGTATACCACAATTTGAGTTACCTTTTCACGTTCTATGTGGACATAGTTAATTGGACCTAAACTTTTATCAAATTGCTTTCGCATCTTTCTCCTTACAGCAACTTGTTTGCAAAAATGTTCTTCCTCCTTCTGGGTTTTCAGTGAGGTTTTTCCCGCCTTCATTATAGCTTCTGATATGTTTCCCTTTAGATCTATTATTGCAGCAAATCTCATGCCAGGATCTATTGACAGGATGTCTTCTACTATTGGAATAAGGACTGGGTGATTTCCATTCTTCAATTGATGTCATGTCAGATTTTTATTAGGTAAATATGTCTTGTTTTTTTCGAAATAAAAAACGTAGAACAAAGTCATACAGGATGATCTAATGTCTATATTAGCCAGAAACGATACTAAAGCTAGTTGGCTACCCAAAAAAGAGTCAGATGGATTCGGTGCGTTGGGTTATAATTCCGTAATTGGGAGGTTTGCACGGGTAAACCTTCATTTCCTTTCAAATAATCAGAAATAAACCTCGTCACTTTTGACTTCCCCCCGCCGAACAATTTGGCAATTTTGGGCTATTTCAGGGTATGAAACACCTGTTCCGCTAGCTGTTCCGCTGTGCGATTTCATGATGTCCCTGATAAAACATCCATTCCATAGAAAGGCCAAGTCAAAAAAACAATACAGATCCGAAATGGGCATAATGGCAGATATACTGGGTGTAACCATGGATGCAGGTACACAAGGAGTAATTGTATCTGCGATCTCTAGACGAGCAAATCTGTCACACTACGCAGTACTAGAAAAGTGCCAGAAATTGATTAATGCAGGTCTAGTAGAGTCGTTAAGGGACAATAGGAACCGTCTGTTTGTGGTTACTGAAAAAGGAATCAGATTCTTCCAAGAATTCCAAAGATTCCAGAATATTGTCCAAGCAATGAACCTCAGGTATTAGGCCATGGAACCTAGGACTCAGCTGGTCCAAGCAGAGTATTCCTTACCCGAAGGAATGATTTTTGTAAGGATCACATATATCCTGACAGCTATGGTAAAGGCTCCCATCATAGCGGTATGCTTCTTTTTATTTACAATATCCTCATTTGTACAATATTCTTCTTCTATTTCTAATTCTACTTCAAATTCTACCAAGATACTTGACTTTACAGTTTATGCAGACGGCACTACCCATATTTTTTATCAAACCAACGTTGATCCCCAATCTCCAGACGCTACAGTAGGTCTTTTTGGGAATACAACTGATAACCTTGTAGTTCAGGATGAAAATGATTCGCTTCTTTCCGATAAGCTTGCATCAAATTCAGCAATAATACAAACTCTTGGAGCTTCTTCAATTAAAATTGAATATGATACTGCTGATCTAGTGACAAAAACTGGAAAGACATGGACATTTCATGTCAATTCCCCAATTGATTTTTCTCTAGCCTTGCCAAAAAATACGGTAATCATTGGCATGAGTGCTTCTCCGATTGACATGCAAATTGTTGATGGTCAATCCATGATTAATCTTCCAAGCGGTTCTGTAGATCTTAATTATGTATTTGGAGTTTTAGGTACCAGCCAAACAGCTACACTGGCTATAGAAAAAGCTCAAGATTTTATTAACAATATTAAATCAGAAGGGATCGATACACCAATGGCAATTGCAAAACTTACTGATGCCAATTCCGCATTCAATCAGGGAAAATACTCAAATGCAGAAGTCCTTGCCAATGAAGCAAAGAATATTGCTTCTGATGAGCAACAGACAGCTCTTACAACTTCAAAATCTACATCGCAAAATTATTTATTTTTGGTTGGCGGAGGCATCGGGGGGGCAGCTGTCGTAGCAGTTATTTTGCTCAAAAGAACAAAAAGTAAACCAATCAAAACAGTTGAAATTTCTAACAATGCGAACACCATAGTACCAGACAAGGAAACGATTTTTAGACTAAAACCGGAGCTGCGTCAGGATGACAAAGAAATGATTGCATTTATCTCTGAAAATGGAGGTCAAGTATATGAAAGCGAGCTACGTAAAAAATTCCTTTTACCACGTACTACAACGTGGCGTGCAGTAAAACGCCTTGAAAGAGAGGGAATTGTTGAAATAGAAAAGACTGATCAGCAAAACCTCATCAAACTGCGTAAAGTTCCGGAGGGAAGTCAGGAATGAAATCATTAGCATTTATCATACTAGGTTTGGTTGCAAGTCTTGTACTGACAAACCTACCAGCTCTATCTTATGCAGATCAGCACCTTGATTCCCTAGTAAGAATTGCCTCACAGGCTCAGGATAATATCCATATCCAATTATCTCAACTTCCAACGGTGTCCGACGAAATTAACAACCTCTACAACCAAGGTTCAGACGAAACTAACGCATTAGCACAATCGGTGTCACAATCAGATGAAGCTTCAGCTAAAACACATTTTCTTTCTGCAATGAAGATATTTAAAACAATTAATGATGATTTATCATCTTTCTCACCTTCAACTGATCAACAATCTAAAATTGATACGTCACCACTTGTTGGCGAAATAAATAGAATGCAAAAACTCGGAGACAAACTAAAGTCAATCAGTGAAGATAACAATGTGGAAATAGATTTCTCTAAATTTAATGAATTAATGAAAAATGCAAGACAAAATCTTGCTGCAGGCAATGTAAATCAAGTAAAACAAGATCTTCAAACAACTAGTCAATTTCTACTTGAAGTCCGACATATTCTTGTAGATGCTGCAAACAAGAAGGCAACTGATCGCGCCAAAGAATTCACAAATAAACAAATCGAAAGACTTAGCGAAGATGCTACATTACCTAATGTTACACAACCACCGAATCCTCCAGAAATCACTAACTCAAGTCAAATAGAAAACCTACCTGACCTGATCGCCAAGCTCAAACAACTTGTTTCGGATGGTAAAGTTGACGATGCACTAAAGTTGTTAAAAGTGATTAATGCTATCCAAGAACAAGAGAGAAATACTCATGTTTATACAACTGAACTAAACGTTACTCAATCAGTTAACAACGATAATATCCAAACTCAAACAGCATCAAATACAAACAATAACTCCACGAACGCGTCAACACAGACATCTGCAGCCTCTACAACACCTCCAACAAGCTCATTTGTCAAACCTATTATGCCAACTGCCCCTACAGAATTGAAAGCTACTGCGGTTTCTTCCTCAGAGATTGACCTTAGCTGGACTGCACCAACTGATAATGGTGGTTCTCCGATAACTGGTTACAGTATACTTAGATCAAGAGATGGCGGTTCAACTTGGGCTTTTGTCACTGTAAACACGGGTTCCACAGCTACTACCTTTGCTCACACAGGGCTTACACCAGGTTCTAACTATAACTATGCTATCCATGCAATAAACAAGGTGGGAAGCAGCTATGCGTCCAATATTGCTTCTGCTACAACACTCCAATTGAAAGCAACTACATCAGCACAGATATCTCTGACAGTAAAATCTGCTGGTCTAGATGGATTACCGATCCCCGGACTTAGTACTACAGTTAAAATCGGTACTGATATCGTTCAAACTGGATATACTCCACTTTCATATGCTGCTACCAGTGGTAAAACATACACAATCACTGTATCAAATTATCAAAACTATGTGTTTGATCATTGGATGGATGGTAGTAAAAACAGATCAATATCAGTTACACCTACGAAAGCAACTACACTAACAGCATTTTATAAAATATCAATACCCCATATAGAAAAACGAGCAAATGCAAATAGTGAAAAAAACACCGGCTCTGATAATCCATCTGGCGACGAACTTGCAAAAATATTGCAATAGAAAAAATATAGAGTAGTTTAGAAGCAAAAAATTATACAAAAATTACAAACTACTTTTCTGATTATTATCGTTGAAACAGAATAATTTGTTCACTAGATTACACAAGCTTCATATAGATTTCCGAATTGAAAATAACTCATGACTTCTAAACAAATTTCTGTCGGTGTAGGAATACCTATGATTATAGTTGGAGCTTTACTTGCAGTTTTAGTTGCACCTACACAAATTCAGCTAAAAGATACAGTTGAATTTGTAGGAAGTCTTATTGGAATTCTCGGAGTCATAATTTTCATAGCAGGCCTTTTTGTGAGAAAAGCACCTCAGATAACTCCATAATAGATTGTTCAAATAATTAACAGAAGAATTTCATGTGTTTCTCAAGAATTTGCTAAATATCTGGTCGTAGCATTTGTCTTTTTCATCCATCTTTAAATTCAATTGAATAAATTAATCAAGCACAAGATCCAACTAAATAAATATTCAAAAATTACAGATTAGTTACTTGAAAGTAAGATTATTCGAGTTATTCACATCGCTTGAAGGTGAGGGAATACTTTACGGAACAAAAACGCTTTTTGTAAGACTAGCAGGGTGTCCCTTCAAATGCTTCTACTGCGATACCAAGGATTCATTGCCTATGGATTCTGGTATAGAATATTCAATTGAAGAAGTTTGCAAATTAATAGAAGAAAACCTGCAAAAAAATACTTACAAAGTCAACTTTACTGGAGGAGATCCGCTTGTTCAATCCGATGCAGTAGTAGAGATGGCAAAGTTTCTAAAAACAAAACAAATTTCTACTTATCTTGAATCATCTTGCTATGATTCAAAAAGATTTTCCCAAGTACTTCCATATTTTGACTACATCAAAATTGAATTCAAAACTCCAGAATCTGAATTCGTCGATCCAAAGCACTATTCTAAACTTTTAGAAAATGAACTGCAGTGTCTTGAATTGGCAACAGCTTCTAAAAAAATCACATATATCAAAATTGTAATAAATTCAAAAACTCAGCTAGAACCATTCATAAAACTATTAGAGAGAATTTTTGCAAATATTTCAAAGTCAAAAATTGGAGGATTTATAATACAGCCAAGCTATGGAATAGCAGAGCCCAGTTTGAAACAGCTTTTAAGTTTTTACGACGCAGTACATCCTTATTACAAAGAAGTGCGTATAATACCACAGTTACACAAATTCATAGGTGCACCATGATGAATCAAGATAGAATTAAACGACTAGTAAGAGAGTTAATAGCAGAGATAGGTGAGGATCCAACTCGAGAAGGACTGGTGGATACTCCAAGAAGGATTGCAGATATGTATGCAGAAATTTTCAAAGGCTATGATGCCGAATCAGAGTTATCCGTCAAGTTTTCTGAAGATTCGGAAGTAATTATTGCAAAAGAAATTCAATTTTATTCCATGTGTGAACACCATATGTTGCCGTTCTTTGGAAAAATTGCCATTGCATATTCACCTAACGGGGAAGTTTTTGGAATTTCAAAATTAGTTAGATTAGTAGAAAAATATACCAAAAGATTGCAGATTCAAGAACGAATCACAAAAAATATTGCAGATGAGTTGTATGCAGAAGGGGTAAAAGGAGTTATTGTGGTTACAGAAGGAGAACATCTATGTATGAAAATGCGTGGTGTTGAAAATGATGCTAAGGTAACTACAGTAGCGTACCGAGGAATTTATGAAAAAAAAGAGGAAAGAGCAGACATTCTGAGTATGATTTACAATGGAAACTCCAAAACAAAAATTATCTAGTTTTTGTAAAAATTAATTAATAACATTAAAACCACAGCAAACATGGGAGTTCATAATAATGCACATATACCAAAAGAATCATTTCCCACATTTCTGTGGTATGCAATTGAATTCTTTATTGTGTTAGGAGCAGCTCTTGGAATTTCCATGGTTTCTATGGACTACTTTCATAAAATAGGATTTACAGAAGAAATGACTGATTGGGCGTTTTGGGGAGTTGTCGGTTCAGTTCTCCTTGTATATTATCTAATAGTAAGGAATTTTATTTTTAAAAGACCAGTCTTATCAAAAATCTAGCTTGCGTATCTTGTTTTATCATTTAATCTAGCTTTACAAAATGCTTCTTTTCGGTTATTACAAGATTCACATTTTCCGCAATGAATTTTGACACTGTCATAGCAGCTCCAGGTTTTGAAAATCTGATTTTCGATCTTTTTAAATCCTATCTGTAAAAGGTCACTTTTGGATAAACCAGCGATATAAGGCGTCCACACTCTGATTTTCTTTCTGATACCCTTTCTTATTCCGTCGATCTCACCCTCATTGAATGCCTTCTCTATTAATTTACTAAAGGAAGGTCTACAATCGGGATATCTTTGATCACCAGTATGCGCGCCATAAGCTATCATTTGAGCATTTTTTGTATAAGCCCATGCCGAGGCAATCGATAAAAAAATTGCATTCCTTAAGGGTACAACAATTGAATAATCAAATTTAGATGGGATTCTCATTTTTTGATTTGTGAGTACATTTGTTTTTCCGTAAAGTTCTTTCATGAAATCTATATTTACGATCTTGTGTTCCTTTAATTGTAAAATCTTTGCAAATAATTTTGCCATTTTGATTTCTTGATTTGCTTTTTGACCGTATGAAAAAGTGATTGCATACAGCTCAAATTTTGATTGCAAATGTATTGCTGTACAAACAGAGTCCAATCCTCCACTAAAAATTATTACTGCTTTTTTCAATTCGAACTGACTCATTTTATGTTACATAAATTGTTTAAGCAATTGCAAGTAAGGCTGCTCCCAGCAATATCAAGACAGCTCCTAATGCAATCCGGATTATACTGCGCCTATGAATAACTTCTTTAAAATAAACAATTCCCCAAGATACCGCAAAGAGAGTAGCTGTTTGCGAAATTGGATAGGCAATTGTTATGCCAATCATACCTATTGCAATCAAGACCATCAGGCTGCCTGTGTTAAAGAGAGTACCAGAAATTATTCCTGCCACTGTTTCTTTTTTGATAAATCGTTTTGCAAAGAAAAAAAGTGATATCCCAATTGCAAAAATTGAAACACTAGAAGAAAAAAATCCAGATTGAAGAGTATGATATGCTTGCATTGGAATTACGTAAGAACCTCCAATCAGACCTCCGGCTGCTGCAACTAGGTATCCTTTTTTGTGGGAAGCTGAACCTCTGGTACCGGTAGATACAAACGGTAGACCACTTATTAGAAATCCTATCGCAATCAAAGCAAGAAGCCATGAATCAAATTTCTCACCAAAAAATAAAACTCCCCAAGCAAATGATGCTATAATACTAAATCCTGCAAGAAATGATGAAGTTCTTGCTAGTCCTATTAATTTGACTGAATATAACGCCAAGAGATTTGCAACAGTCCAAATTGCTCCAGATAAAAGGCCGCTTGGTTCTATTTGAAAACCCCATAAGAAACCAATTGGTACTGCAAAAAGAATTACACCTATAGAAGTTGCACCCTGCAGCTGCCATACATTTGTGACACCAACTTTTCTAACTGGTACAAAAAAAGTTCCCCAGCTTATAGCTGCAAGAACAGCAAAAAGCAACCCCAAATATATCAAGCTAGTTATTTTGTAAAGAGTGTATTATAACTCATTTTCTATTATCAAATGATTCTAAAGTTTAATTTCTAGCGCATTAATTTTCTGTCATGACAACAAAATATCTTCAATTTGAGAAAGAAGAAGAAATTGCATTAATAAGAGTAAACAGACCAGAGAAACTTAACTCATTAAATCTCGATGTGTTAGATGAATTTATTTCAATTTTGGATAATTTAGAAAGAGATTCATCTAAAGTTATTATTGTTACCGGTGCAGGACAAAAAGCATTTTCCGCAGGAGCTGACATTGAATATATGAGTAAAATCGACTCTGCTGAAGCAGAAAAATATGCATTAAGAGGACATGAGTTATTCAATAAAATTGAGAAAATAGAAAAACCATTTATCGCAGCAATTAATGGCTATGCTCTTGGCGGAGGTTGCGAGCTTAGTCTTGCTTGCGATATTCGATTTGCTTCTCCAAATGCATATCTTGGCCAGCCTGAGGTCACAATAGGTATTTGTCCGGGATGGGGTGGTACTCAAAGACTATTAAGAATTATAGGGCCTGCACGGGCAAAAGATCTAATTTTTACTGGACGAAAAATTAGTGCAGAAGAAGCTTTTACCATGGGTTTGATAAATAAAATTATTCCACTTGAAAACCTAATTTCAGAATCAAAAGAATATGCAAGAAGTATAGCAAAAAATAGCAGCTTTGCAGTTGGTAAATCTAAAGTGCTTGTTAATAGGGGACTGGATGCAGATCTAGATGCAGGTTTAAAGCTTGAAATTTATGCATGGTCACTTTGTTTTTCAAGTAAAGAAAGAGAAGAAAGAATGAGACAATTTGTAGAAAAAAAAAATCTATAGTATTGTTGCACCTTTACTTGGCTTGCATACTTTTGTAAGACACTTTGTGTTTGCAGATTTAAAACCTGCTTCCATGCCGGCACAAATTCTTTTAGAGTTAGAGCTCTTTGAAGCAAATGCAATAACAGAAGGTCCAGCTCCACTAATTGTAAAGCCAAGTGCACCAGCTTGAAGAGCATTTTCTTTTACTTTCTCAAATCCTGGAATCATGTGTTGTCTTGCAGGCTCAACTATAATGTCTCTAATCGCACTTCCGATTATTGATGTGTCCTGTTTCATGAATCCTGCTACAAGTGCTACAGCATTTGAAAGGTTATGTACATGATCTGATAGACTGATCTGTTTTGGCAGAACACTTCTAGAAATTTTAGTTTTTTTTTCTGGTACAACAAGTTCAGGAATTGCAATGCACAGAATTAGATCTTTCGGAGGTTGTATTCTTATGATGTTTAATGGGCTTGTTCTTACGATAACAAAACCACCAACTAAAGAAGCCGCTACGTTATCATAATGAACGGAACCCGCACTTGCTTTTTCTCCAATACCTGCAAATTCTACAAGAGTTTTTTTATCAAGATTAAGATCAAATAAGGAATCAAATGCTACTGCTGCTGCAACGGCAGATGCTGCACTGCTGCCCATTCCAAAGCCTGTAGGTATCCCCTTATCGATTTTTAACACAAGGCCAGACTTTATCTTAAATTTTTTTGTCATTTCCTTTATTACCAAACCTGCAGAATTTTTTTCTGGTGTAAGAGGAATTCGGTCAGAAGTTTGGATTTTTATCCCGCTACCACCTTTCTCAAGTTGTACTTTATCATAAAAAGCATCAAGAGCAAGCCCAAATACATCAAAACCTGGACCCAAATTTGCCGTAGAAGATGGAGCTTTTACTATTGCCTTAGAAATCATTACTCTTCTACCTCCTCACCTAGGTTAAGAATTCTGCTTAAGGCAGCTTCAAGATTAATCATTCCCTCAGTTGTTGTGTTTGAAATTGGAATTAACCCTTGAGCAAATCCACCAATATTCAAATCCCTTAAAATATTCATTACAAGAGTATAGCTTTCACCGTCTGATTGCTTTGCTATCGCTTCTTCAAGACTACCCAAATTTGATGACCATTTCAAAATGTTCCTAATTTTATCTTCAATAAGATCAATTTTTGTTAAAACGTTAACAAATGGTAAATTTAATCTAAGTTTTATAGAGGAAGCAAGAAGTGCCATTGAAACAAAATTAGTTGGTGTCGTAACAAGCGATCCATCATGTAGAAAAATTGCACTTTTTTGTTCGACATTAAAATTTTGCACAAAAAAAGGACCGCTTGTTCTATAGGCAAAAAGTTCTATTTGCCCTGGTGTATCAACTATGAGATATTCCGGATTTACATTATCGACATCTCTTTTTAGGTCTTCAATTTTTGATGCAATTAGATCACTAGCCATTATCATTGCACCATTAGGTCCTAAATCATACTGTTTCATTACTGAGATGAGATCTACGTAATCTCTTACATCGACATCACAGGTATATGGTAAACTTTCTACTCCCGGATCCAAATTTAAAACACCAACAAAACTTCCATTCTTTGTATAGTATTCAAATAAATTCGCAGTGAGTAATGATTTTCCAGAACCTGCAGTACCAAGAACGAAAATAGCTTTCATTTTTGACTGATAGCTATTTTTATGCTCAGCTTATATTTCCATCCATGAATTATGTAGTCAATGAATTGGAAAATATTGGCTATTCCAGTAAGTATAATTCCATTTATTTTAATTGCCGTTACATTTAACCTAAGTCTTGATTCTCTTTTTGCTATAGGCCTTCTTCCTTTTGTTGGTGCTGCATTTGCTATGTGTTGCAAGTTATTTACACAAGGCTTAAAATTCAATTATTTGGTAAAAAAATTTCTTGGTCCAATTGAGGCCAATTGGAAAACGATTTCAGTAAGAATTGGTAGTGAATTTGTTACCTCTACTACTCCTTCTTTTGTAGGTGGAGAATTGGCAAGAATAATGTGGTTAAACAAGCGGGGTGTGCCAATTGGTAAAGCATCCTGGGTAACTATAATGGAGATTGTCACTGAAGTACTTGTGGCAGGAGTTTTTGCCCTCACTGCTGCCACATTTTCATTTCTTAATGGGGCATATGTTATTGGAATTGCCATAATTGCAATAAGTCTGCCAGTCACAGGATTATGGTGTACGCTATTTTTTTTATCTTCAAAAAGAACTTTTCAAATTCCCTTATGGGCCATGAAACTTGCTAAACGATCTGGAAAGGAACGCGTCATAAACTCGCTTGATAAAACAAATCTTTGGATGAAAGAAATTTGTGATATGAGCAGAGAAACCTTGCACAACACGCAGGCAAAAAAAGCATTTGCTGTGTCAATTATTATTTCCATTTTTACTTGGGGATTTTATGGATTGTCATTTATGATAATTGCAAATAGTGCAGGCTATGTTATAGATTTCTTTCATTCACTTTTGGCCGCAATGGCTTCAAATGCCATAGGAAACTTGCCTGTCACAATTGGAGGTTCTGGGCTTACAGAATTTGCAATTTGGGCATATCTTGGGCACCTAAACACTTTGACATTTGAAGCAGCAAAGAACAGCCTTCAATGGAATATTGTAATAGGGTGGAGAATTGCAACTTATCATGTCGGTCTAGTAATAAGCTGGATATTTTTGATGAAAATTGTGTATCCAGGCATAAAAAATACAAAAACAGCATAGAAACCACTTTATCTTCAAAGCCTCTTTTTTGTTTTTGTGAATTATGCAAACAAGGTAGTTGTCATCACGGGGGCTTCTAGTGGTATTGGCGAAGAATCAGCAATCGAATTTGCTAAACTAAAAAGTAAAGTAGTGTTGGTTTCACGAAATAAACAAAATCTTGATGTTGTAGCAGAGAAAATTAGGAAAAACAATTCCGAATTTCTTGTGCTTCCTTGTGATGTATCTAAGAAAGATGAAGTTGAAAAGATGAGCCAGGTTGTGTTGGAAAAGTTTGGTGGAATTGATATTTTGGTCAACAACGCAGGGTTTGGAATCTACGGTCCAATAAAAGAGTCAAAAATTGAAGAAATAGAATCTCAGATGGCAACAAACTATCTTGGGATGGTTTATTGTACAAAGGCATTTCTGCCAAAAATGCTGGAACAAAAATCAGGGCATATTGTAAATGTAGCCTCAGTAGCTGCGAGTTTTGGTATTCCTGGGATTGCTCCTTATTGCGCCTCAAAGTTTGCCATGTTAGGTTTCTCAGAAGGGCTTTATCATGAACTTCGAGGAACCGGAGTTGGGGTAACAGTCGTTAGTCCTATCATGGTTAGAACCAATTTTTTAAAACATCAATCTTTTAAATCATTCCCAAAATATTCGGCGATGTCACTTAGTTCTAGAGCAGTGGCGCGAGCTGTCATAAGAGCTTCATCTTCTCCAAGACTTGAAATCATAGTTCCATCGTTTGTTAGAATTGCGGTATGGTTTAAACAAACATTTCCATACCTAATTAATCCAATCGTGAACGCAGCTTTTAGAAAAGCAATGAAAACAAAGAAAGTAAATTAATTTTTAATAGAAATTATTCTTCTCCAGATTCTGAAGGACCTGCATCAGAATCTACGTCCATTACCTCAAGTTGTGTTAGATCAAACTGATAAATTGCATCCATATCTATTTCCATCTCTTTTTTTAGAAGCTCGACTAGCTTTTTACTCAATGGTGCTTTGGCAGAATTAAATATGAATTCACAAACTACTCCCTTCATAAGATCTGCAGTTTTGAATTTTTTTGGTAAATCCAATGTTATTATGCGTCGTCCATCCTCAACTTCTTCATATAATTGGACATCGATCTTGTTATCTTTATCATAGATCTCAAGAATATATCCTGTCCTAGTAAGAGATTCTGACTTACCGAATTTTACATTCTTTATTTCATCTTGAGCCCATTTTGGAAGTTCTTTTGCCATCTTGATTTTACTCCTGGAAATTAACTTTGTTTTTCTTTTTTACTTGATGTCCACCAATCTCTATATTCATCATGTTTATCCTCTCTGGTTTTTTCACGACGATTCAATCTATCTCTAATGTCGCTTATCTGTTCTCTTGTTGCATAAAGACCACATTTTTTACAGATAAAATGTTTTGTGTTAATATCAAACTTCATCTCTACTTGTACTTCCTTGGCTGCGCACTCCGGACAATCAGTCAATGACGCCAATCATCAAA
>CAZHDX010000026.1:0-12964 GCA_964531195.1 uncultured Nitrosopumilaceae archaeon | reverse complement strand
TTGGTGTGGCAACTATTACTCCATCCATTTTTTGTGTAACTGTATCATTTTGAAATCTAATCTCAAAAAGTGACGTCTTTGTAAGATTCTGTCTATTAATGAATATCTCATTTAATGCAGGCGGAAATACCTGTCCCCTACATGAAGCTATTACCCTAGTTCGTCGGTCAAAAAAAATGTTGTCTGAAAGTATCTGGTTTATAGCAGTATCAATTTCAGGCATAGTTATTTCAGATAATATTCCTCGATTTCCACCGACATTTATCGCTAAAATTGGAACCTCATTTTCTAAATATCTAAAAGCCCGTAAAGTTGTACCATCTCCACCAAGAGTGATGACCAGATCAAGTTTTGTATTTTTTAATTCTTCAAGATCACTTACTTTTTTTGTTCCTTCTACCTGTATAGGTGAAATAGTAAAAACTTGAGATTTTTTTGCAAGTTTTTTTGCCACTTTTATAGCCGCGGCTTCGGCATCTTTTGAACCAAATTTGCTTACTACAGCTACTCTATTAAGATTCAAACGGAAACTAGTATTCTACTTTCACTTAAAAAGCATCTGATAGAGATAAAATATAAAGACCCTTTTGCTGATTAAATTTGAGAAAAAAATGAGTTATGCAAATCCAAATGTTTTGACAGATACCGAATGGATTTCAAAAAATTCTTCCAATAAATCTATTAGAATTGTAGAAGTAGATTATGATCCTGAAAATTCGTACAAACAAGGCCACATCCAAGGAGCAAGTCTGATTTGGTGGAAACGTGACATCAATGATCCAGTCAGAAGAGATATCATAAGTAAAACTCAATTTGAAGACCTTATGTCAAGAAACGGCATTACACCAGAATCTGAAGTTGTTCTTTATGGTGATTTTAATAATTGGTTTGCAGCATTTGTATTTTGGATATTCAAGTATTATGGACACAAAAGTGTCAAGCTGATGAATGGTGGAAGAAAAAAATGGGAACTAGAAAAAAAGCCATATACAAAAGATGAACCGCAAATTCAAAGAACAAAATATGTTTCACTTCCGCCAGATGAGGGATTGCGCGCATATCTTTTTGATGTTAGACGAGCAATTGATAGACAAGATTCTGTTCTAGTTGACGTGCGTTCACCAAAAGAATTTACAGGCGAGATCACTGCTCCGCCAGAATATCCAATGGAACATGCACAAAGAGGTGGTCATATACCAAAAGCTAACAATATTCCTTGGGCAACTGCAGTCAACGATGCCGATGGAACTTTCAAATCAGTAAATGAACTAAAACAAATCTATGAAACAAAAGGAGTAGTGCCAGATAAAGACGTGATCTGTTATTGTAGAATTGGAGAGAGATCTTCTCATTCTTGGTTTGTTCTCAAATATTTATTGGGATATCCTCAAGTAAGAAACTATGATGGATCATGGACCGAATGGGGAAATATGATCGGAAATCCGGTTGAAAAATAAAATTTGAGTCAAGAATTTCCATTATTAAAGAAAGGAATTTTCTATATCATTAGAGACGGCGGTGATTCAATTATAATGGAAGACAAAACAAAAAGTGGTCTTACTGTTCAGGAAAATTCACTTGATGAGAAATACAATGTAAACGCAGAGAAGGGCATAATATATGATATGGACGGAATAGGGCACAAAGTAGGCATCAGGTGGTTTTTTCCAAAAATAAATTATACTTTTGACAAAGTTCTCTTTTTTGCACAAGAAATGGAGCAAAAATACAGAAAAATTCGGGAAGAAACCTGTCCAGACTATTAGGAAGCATTTTTAAAGACTTTTGCAACTATTAATATTAAATGTCTCTTCTGTTAAAGGACAAAGTCTATACAGTTCAATCTGCTACGGCAAAACGTGGGATCTATCCACTACACAGCTATAAACTTGGTCTCTATAGGCTACCAATAAAGTTAGAAGATCAATATGAAATTGATTCGATTGTAAACGGTCTCAAGAAAACATTTGTAATGGATGCATTTGCAGATAGAATATTTGCTACTTATTACTGGAAGGAAGAAAATATTCCGGATCCTGATGCGTCAAATTATAAAAAAATCGAGCTTCAAATCCAAGTAGAAGTTGTTACAGGCGAAGTTGTTGACATGATATATCAGATTTATCCAATTGAAAAATATGGTGATGGTTTGTGGGTCAAAGATTATAGAAAAAAGGCAGATTCAAATGCAAAAATGATAATTGACACTATACTACGTAATACTGTTCTTGCAGATAAAATGATAGAATATTTTGTAAAGATAAAGAAACTTTCGCAAGAAGATGCTTTGAAGGAGTTAGAGATGATGACTCCTCTTGCACAAATTGTACCAAAAGCAAAACCAAAACCAAAACCTGCTGCCCCACCTCCTGGACAGCAAGCTGCGCCCACAGAAGAAGTAGAGACCCCCTCAGGTGCAAAGCCCGGACCAATCGATGTAGGATTCAAAACAAAGCTAAAGGTAACTGAAACATTCACTGCAGCTTCTAGTGGGAATAAAATCAAAATCTTTGGTCAACGAAAGGGCAACGAGATTTTGGGCATTTGGGGTGAATTTGTCTCAGTTGATTTTGATATTTGTGTTGGTGATGGGGCTTGCATAGATGCATGTCCTGTAAAGGTATACGAGTGGGCCGACTTTCAAGGAAACCAGTCATCTGAAAAAAAGCCATTAATGGCAAGAGAACCTGACTGCATTTTCTGTCTTGCTTGTGAAAATGTATGCCCTGTGCAGGCAATCAAGATATCAAAGAAAGGATAAATAATTTTTTTATAAATACAACTATAAATAGAATTTCTGACTACTAAGATTGGGGGCACATGTTAATACATACCTTTCCGAATCCATTTACTGAATTTTTGTTTGGTGTGTTTTTAGGAATTGCAGGCATAATTACCCTATACACATGCAACTTTTACTATCTTGTCTTTCTTGCAAGACAAAAACGCAAATCACAAAAAACTGAATTTGTTGGTACTCCAATAGTTACAATTCAGCTTCCAATTTACAATGAGAGATATGTTGCAGCAAGACTTGTTAATGCAGTGTGCGCAATGGATTATCCAAAAGAAAAGTTATGTGTCTAAGTTTTAGACGATTCTGATGATGATACATTTGAAATTCTGGAAGATCTTGTAGCTGATTATCAAAAGAAGGGATTTGATATATCCCATATTCGTCGCCAAAAGAGAAGTGGATACAAAGCCGGTGCTCTTAAAAGCGCAATGAAGTCAGTTAAAGGAGACTTTGTAGCAATATTTGATGCTGATTTTATTCCACCGACATGGTTTTTGCAAAAAGCAATTCCATATTTTTCCAAACCTGAAATCGGATTTGTTCAATGTCGATGGGGACATGTAAATGAGAAATATTCTGCACTTACAAAAGCGCAAGCTCTAAGCTTGGATTTTCATTTTCTAATAGAGCAAAGAGCCAAAAGCAATTCTAGTCTCTTTATGAATTTTAACGGCACTGCAGGAATTTGGAGAAAAGAATGCATTGATGATTCAGGGGGATGGCATACCGCAACACTGGTCGAAGACTTGGATCTAAGTTACAGAGCTCAAATGAAAGGTTGGAAATGTGTCTTTTTACCAGAAATTATTGTAGAGGCAGAGCTTCCTGTTCAGATGAATGCTGCAAAAAGACAACAATTCAGATGGGCTAAAGGCTCCATCCAATGCGCAATTAAACTTCTTGGAGATATAGCAATCAAGAAAATCCCAATTAACACAAAGATTCAGGCATTTGTTCAACTAACAAGACACATAGTTCATCCACTCATGCTCATTCAATTTCTTATAATGCCAATATTACTAGCAGCAAAAATTAACATCTACATTGTAAGTACACTTCCTTTACTTACGATTGCAGCATACATTGCTATTGGACCGTTAGGATATCTTATGATAATCCGTGATTTGTGGGGACGTGGCTGGAAGTCAAAAGCGCTGGCATACGTCTACCTAATATTTTATTCCGCAGGAATGTCAGTAAACAATACTATCGCAGTCTTTGATGCCTTTTTTGGAAAGAAAAATGAATTTCTAAGGACCCCCAAATACGGTATAATCAACAAGACAGATGATTGGAGAGACAAGGCTTACAATTTGCCATTTACGAAAACGACATTACTAGAGATATTCTTTGGCGTCTACGGTGTAATTGCCATTTTTATTGCAATTTATTCTAATAATCCGGTGTTTGCACCTATCCTTGGTATTCAAGCATTAGGTTTCTTCTACATATCGTACTTGAGCATATCACATACAACATTTAAAAAGAATAAATTACAAAAGCCACATAAGGTTACGAGGGCAGAGAGAATGGCAAATGGATATTACAAATTAGCAGTAGTAGGGATTATCGGATTTATTATTTTTGGAGTAGTAGTAGCATTTGAAGGATACAAAAACTCTGTTTATCCTTTAGAAGAATCAAGAGGACTCATGTCAAGAATACAGGCAACAGAAGATCCACAAGACATAATGTCCGAACTTAGAACTGCAAAAATCCTTATTCCAAAAACAGGTAACCCTGTGTGGATGTTCCCAACAGATTCGACTGACTTTGGATTAATTCAAAAAGACCTTGACACCATGATTGCTACAGTGTACAAGATTTCTACAACATCGCAAGATGATGCCGCTTTTCATACTGGCATGTTAACATTGCATTTTCAAGCCGCCACAATCGACTATGATTTGATAAACGCAATTCCATACATGTATGTAAGTTTTTCAAATGTAATATTTAGCTCAGTATGGATTGCTGCAATTATAGGAATTTTTGCTATAATAAAACGAAAGAAAGAGCAGCTAAAATCCTACGACCTATCTGATGAAATCTAGTTTTACTGGATGTTAAGCTCGCGCCTTACTTCATCGACAGCCCTAATTCCAAACAAATCTCTTATCTGCTCTAATCTTAGAGATTCTTTCACAAGGTCAGTGCCAAGCTGATTTATTAATAATCTAAACACATCTGTAAATCTGATCTCCCATTTGTCTGCACAGTCAAATATTTTTGCTATAGCCCACTGTTTAACTTCTTGTGGAAGTGACATCTTCTTTTCGGATTCTATAGAAAGTCTGTCAAATAGATTCACCATGTCTGCAGTTTGTGAACTTATCTTTTCAAGATCTTCAAGAGTACCATATTTTGATTCAGAGTGCATTCGAACATTTGATTGGAATTCCGAAAGCCTGAGCAGCCCAATCACCTCTCTTGAGGTATTCTGTGAGGTTTTGTGAGTAATATGACGGATCTCTTCCAATTCTTTGTAGACATCACTAGTTTTTTTATGAAATTCTGACGTCAAGGCCGTGTTGCTGTTTAACATTTCAGCCAAATCTGCTATTTTTTCATCTATTTGTTTTGTTTTGCCCAATACGTTTTCTTTGAAATTAACAAATTCAGTTCCTACGTTTCTAATGTCGGTACCAAGGACAGCAAGAGAATCTGTCTTTCTAACAAGAGAACCAAGCTCTATTCCCACATCTCTTATATCAGAGCTCAAATTAGAAAGAGATTCGGTCTTTAAAGTCATTGAATCCATATTAACCTTCAAATTTGCAATATTTTCTTCTACCTGTGAAACCTTTTGATTTCTTGCAGATACTTCCTCTCTGATTTTTTCAGTTTTTTCTGCTACATTCATTATCATTTTTGTGTTATTACGAATTGAATCTAGACTATCGGCAACACTTTGCATTATTTTGTTAGTGTCAGGCATTGATTCTTGTTTTTCACTTATCTTGTTGACTTGATCATGAAGTTTGTTTGTCTGCTCATTTACTTTGGCAATTAAATTTGAATGAGCATTTATCTGACTTAGACCTGTAAACAATTTCTGCGTATCTTCTTCTAGAATATTCACCTGTCTTGAATATCTCTGAATCTGTTCTAGCGAAGTTCCTATTGCGTCTATCATTGTCTTTAGTGAAATTAAGATCTTTTGATTTTCTGCAAAAATTTTTGACATTGATTTTACTTCTGTTGCTAAAGCTTTAGTGGTATCAGAAATGGATCGCATTTTTTTTAAAACATCTGAATCTTTCTTCCTTTCACCAGGGGGTCTACTACGCTTTGTCACTTCACAATAGAACGAAGTCAACCGATAAAAAAGTTCGTTTTTAATAATGTGTTTGGCAGAAAAAAGAACCAGAACTAGTGGTTAACTAATTCAGGATCGTGAAGGACTTCATGGAACGTTTTTTGAACAAGACCATTTGCAGTTTCGAAAAACTGCTTGGGACAGTATTCACAATTTAACATAAAATACCGTACCATACGGTACTATTAATAGACAGGTAACTCTAAAATGACCTCCAAGGATTCATTATAATTCGTTATCTAAGCTGTTTAGCAGTCAGATACCCCAGGTATAATTCATCACAAGTATCAGTCTACCCAATCATCATTCTGCTTTATTTAACTAGAAAAATCTCTTTATAATATACCTGATGTCAGTTCGAGTAAATTCTGACCTAGTTGGATGAAAACCCATGATTGTTTGTATAAGAATTTTTCACTAATTTGTCGGGCTAGACTACGTTGGGTATTAAATAAAATTTCACGAGATAAATTGTCATGAGTAAGGATGTCCTTGAGACAATATCATGCGCAGGATTGAATGGCATAAAAAAAGCAGAACTAAAAAAAACTCTAGGGAAAAATTGTGACAATATTTTACAAAATTTAGCTGATGAGGAGAAAATTGTTATTGAAAAAAAAGGCACGCCGTATTTTATTTGGACAGTGAATAACTATACCTCATATCTGTCTCAAAAAGATCCCAAATTCAAGATTATACTCAATTCTATTACTAAAAAGGAACCTTCTGACACAAAAATTAATTCAAAGGAGACTGGCAAACCAATTCTGCAGCAAGCTACTTTCAAACACGATGATGACTTTAAAGTAGAATTTGACTTGCGCTTGGCGGAATCTTCAACTTCGATAGGTTGGGCCCCATTTGTAGAAATAAGAAAAAAAATTTGTGTGGATAACAATATTTCTGTAGAAAACTTCTATTCGATGGCAACTGCTCTTGTGGAAAAACATAGAGGAAAATATGAGGTATCTTCAGGAGGCCAAGAGGGAATAATGGCTAGGGGACTAGTCCATGGTTATGTGAGGAATATTTAATGTACGCCTATAATTTAGAGACCAATCCTTATCCAAGTAGTCCCACTCCGACTGAAAAAGATGCTAAAATTCTTGGAGGCAGGCGACACAAAGAAGCCAAATCAGCCATCTTAGAATGCATTAAAGAATTAAACAATAAAACACAAGGAAGGGATTGCACTGATGGAGATTTTAGAGTAATTACTCTGATTCAAGATGTAGGATCTGGAAAGACTCATCTGGCTTTACATATCAAAAATCTTCAGAGTAGATATAACACAGCATGTACTTTTCTTGATCTTTCTACAATTTCACCAAAGACAATGCCAAGTCTTTATAATGCTATTGTCAAGGGATTTGAAAATGAATTTTTTGTGCAACTTAGGACAAAGCTTGTAGAATATATTCGAGATAGGGCAGAACAGGGTGATAGTGCGGCTAAAAAAGCGCTAGATTATTCCTTTGTGAATAGACTGTCCGGATTGACCATAAAACAAAAAGCAGAAGATATACTTTCTGCAAAGGCTTCCGTATCTGCAGAAAATCTACAAAAATTTCTAGTGCAGTGGTTTAACTATTATGAATCAACGATAATCAGAAATGTAATTACAAATTCATTTGAAACCATAGCAAATCTTGAAGAATTAATTGGAATGATGACGGCTATTTCAAAACTAACTCATAGATTTTTAAATAAAATAATTCTGTATGAAATAGATGAATTTGATGGAAACCAAGATTCTATAGAATTTGTCAAGGGAATCATAAACGCCCATCTTCCAGCTTCTATTGTGCTATTGATTTCAACACCATCTGGCTATGCAGATATTCAAGGAAAAAATCCATCTGTCTTTGATAGACTAGAAAAGGCAAACTACAAAATAGATCTTGTGGGCTCTAATTCACAAGAAGAACTACTAGAAATTGTTTTAGAGTACATTAAACACAATGATAAAAAGAACAAATTCACTCAAAAATTACAAGAAGAATTAACGGACAAAATTAGAATACTGTATGATGAGTTTTCAGAATTTCGTAGTGTTCGTTCAATTATCAACATTTTGTATCACGCAATGGAAAAATCAGCAGAACTTGAATTGGAAAAAATTGACGATTCCGCAATAGACGAGACCATAAAGCACACTTATCCTGGATTAAAAATTCATGGAAGTATAATGGCTGTCCCAATATCTGATTTTATTACAATAAAGAGAACTTGTGAGGAAGAATCCTCTGAAGTTCAATTAAAACAAGCAGTAACTAATCTTGTCAACTTTGCACACGAAATGGGAAATGTAGGCAAGCTAGAAAAACAAAACCATCCACTTGATTTGGTTTATCAGGATCCATATGGCTCGAAAATTGGAATTGCTATTGTTGTCAACAAAAACCATGCCAAGAACTTTGAAGAGATCTCCAACATCTCAAAATCTTGCGCTGTAGTAGACAAGCTAGTCATACTCACAAATTCCAACCTGCCAAGCTCTGAATCTACAAAAATAGTCAATATGGATAAATCCAGAATTGTCGACCTCATTTACTTTAACAACAAATACACAGATCACAAAATAGAGTCGTCTGATAACGAAAAAGTGCAGATGCTTGCCAGAACAGTAAATCTAATTTAATGTATAAATTGGAATCCTAGAACAGGGAAAATAATAATGTCGAATGAAGAACTTGATAGGCTACTAGCACTAGCACACAAAGATGTAACCTTGTTTGACTATAATGGCACCAAAGTTCCATGCATTATTCTTGAAGAAAAGCGATTTGAAAATATCATGAAAGCAGTTGCTGGTAAACCTGTCTCTGTAGATACTAATCTGAACATACTGCAAGATGGTTTAGGACATGTCTTTGTAAATATTTCTTTAAGCTTTTCACAAGGAGAACTGGAAGAAAAATTATTGCTATATGCCAATGAGTTTTTCGAGTTTTTTGAAGCCCTTGCTAATTCATCCATGCTCGCACTTTCATCGCCACATTCTGAATATGGTGAATCAAATGTCTTTATGGTTCAGCTTCCAAAACCAGAAAAAGCAAATGATGCATTAGAAATTATAAAAAAAGGATTAAAAAAATAGTGTACTGCGGTTGCCGGGATTTGAACCCGGGTCGCGGAATTGGCAATCCCGCATATTAACCAAGCTGTACTACAACCGCTCAATCGATTTAGAAAATTCTAGTCTATTAAAGCGTACTGTTTGGCAATACCATTTTTTAACTTCATGATTACTAGATAAAACATGAATCCAAAATTAGAAGAAAAAATAAATCAAAAAATAAAAGAGGTTACAGAAAAATCAGATGAAATTTCTCAAATAATTAATTTGCTCAAGGAACTTGGAACTAATTCCGATTCTTTTGGTTATGGAATTGCGATAGGAAGACTATACAATTCATTTTATTATCAATGCAGACGCATTTTGAAACGAAATCCAACACCTGAAGAATTTTCAGAATTTGTAGATTTACTTCATAAAAGACAAAAAGAAATTCTTAAAGCATTAACACTAGGCTAGTGTTGGTTTAATAGGAATTACCTTGACTGTAGGCGTAATAGGTAATTTTACCGCTGCTCCTTTCAGCGCGACTCTTGCAATATCGAGATGTTCTTTTTTTACAAATGCTTCCATTATGACCTGACCTTTGTTAACACGTGCAGCTAGACTGACAGCCTTGCCAAAGGCTCCTCTCATACCTTCCTGCAGTCTATCTGCTCCGGCTGTTGCAATCATCTTGTTTTCTCTGAGTAATACATGTGGATAAATGCGCAGCTGCGAAAAATAACCTGTTTCTCCTGCTACCTGTTCAATTTTTTTGTTTGCTGCCAACCTTGCAGATTCGATTGCCATATGTCTTATCTGAATTTTTTCATTTGAACAAAGCTGAACACAATAATCATAGTTGTCTCTTTTTCCACCAGAAAATTTTGCTATTTTTATCTGAGGTTTTCCCTTGATGTACTCTTTTCTGGTGTATGGTTGACCATTACCTGCTCGATAATTTGCGCCGTGCATAAATTACACTTTTGATTGATTATTTAACTCCCATATTTTAACCGTGAGATTGTATTTGAGTAAGATCATGACACATTTGCAGAATTAAAATATGAAATCGCTTGTGCTATGTTACTAACTTCTATTACTTTCATTTGATATTGTTTTTCAGTTAATGGGGAAAGAGGTTTTTCTTCAACGGTGCAACTTCGATATGTAAATACGCCTTCTCTTTTTTCTTCACATGACTGAACATCCACTATTGCCTGTCCTTGTGGAACTAGGAATATTTTGGCACCATATTTGCCAGCTGCATCAGCCTTTTCTGCAACCCCTCCAATTTTGCCAACAGTACCATCCTCTTCTATAGTCCCAGTCATTAACACTTTGGAATTGATTGGTTTTCCTGCAATCTCTGACGCAAGCAAAACTGTCATCGCACCCCCTGCACTTCCTCCATCAACTGCCTGCAGATCTTGATTTTTTTCTGCGGAAATGGAGAAAATCACATCTTTTTTAGCTAGATTGATGCCGGTAATTTGTTGTGCTACTGTTACGGCTGTTTTAGCTGACGATTGAAAATCGACGCCAGTTGGAATCGCTGTATTGACCAATATCTCTCCTGAACCCTCACGTATATCTACACTGATCTTCATTACTGTTCCCTGGTAAGTAGTAGTTTCAAAGAATCCGTCATTTTCTAGTACTGGCCTTACTGCAACAGCAGTTATGGAACCACTAGTGAAATTTGTTTGGATTGAGGTTGTAGTTTGTAGTGGAATAGTTTGGTTATTTACTTGCGGAGTAACTATGGTTTTAGGCTGGAGATTAATTTTTGCAAGTTTTGCTAAATTTTCTTCATTTTGATTTTTGTAATATTGTATTTCTTGGTCAAGCAGTTGTGTTTTTTGAAATAATGAATAACTTGCAAAAACAGATATCCCAATAATTGCGATCAAGACAAAAATTATCTTATGACCTGTCATATTGTAATAAATTCAAACATTAGTTAATAGTATTGTGACTAATTTATTCAAAGAATCACGAATGCTCTAATAAAACATTGGATGTACTGTTATATTGCCAATGTTTTCTATCCCACTCTAATGTCTGAAATGGAGACCAAAGTTGAGGGAATTTTGATCAAAGATCAAGTTGTCATAGCAGATAAAAATATGCAGCATAGTCTTGAGCAAAAAGGATTTGGTGAAATAGCAAAGAAAAAATTTTTTCTTAAACCATTTGAATCTCTTTATCTTCTATATACAGGAAATCTAAAGCTCATTAAAGGAAAACAACAGATAAACTTTGACTCTATGATGGCAGAATGTATCAAATATGACGTTGATACACTCACAAAGTTTCTCATCTATCGTGATTTACGATCAAGGGGTTATGTTGCAAAAGACGGATTTGGTTTTGGTTCTGATTTTCGAGTCTATGAAAGAGGGCAATTTGGTGAAAAGGCTGCAAAATATGTGATATTTGGACTTGTTGAAGGAAGACGCCAAAAGATGCGAGAGCTGCAAAAGCAAATCGAAGAGATAACTACCATGGGAAAAGAACCGATTCTTGCTGTTATAGAAAGACGTGGTGAGGTAATTTACTACAAGATCTCAAAAACTCTGTTTCAGGAAAACAAAGATCAGCCCGGTATTTCCACTATGGAATTTTAACTATATTAAAATAAGATGTCACCTAATGAAATTTGTGGATTTCAAAGAGATCTACTGTTTTAACTGCAAGAAAATTTTGGGGAGATATTCTGATAAATACTATGTAGATTCAAAGATGGGTGAAATAATAAAAATAAATCATTCAACTCATGTTCATGAGGGACACGAAATTGTTATCAGAAAAATAGCTGTCTAAAAAAAATATATCGAACAAATGTACCGTAAGTATTTTATAGCAAGTCCAGGCCCCGTAAAACAATTGAAGCAAGTGTACTTGGCAGTTACGTTGGCTGCGTTGATGATTTTTCTTATTCCTAGTGCTCATGGTGAATCTAGCGATGTTACACTGACACCCCCTAAACTGGTTACAATAACAGGGCAAGAACTGACTAGCTTTTCTGTAGGTCAGCAGATAGGTGTAGAATCTAGTCTTACAAATCATGCAAGTTTTGAGAAAAAGTTTACCTATATGGTCGAGGTATCAAACAAAGCTGGAGCTGTTGAATATCTAGAAGGATTTTCGGCCTCGATGGTTTCAAATCAAACCTTTACTGCATCCCAAGTATGGATTCCAAAACAAGCTGGTCAATACACAATACAGATCTTTGTATGGAATAGTTTGACATCGGCTGTACCTCTTACAAATGCCCTAGAAACTCAGATTACAGTCAACCCATAATTTTAGAGAATTAATCTAATAAACATCGTTCGCAGTCGCATGATTTGGTAGGATCATTTTTAACTATACATTTAGAATGCTGTCCCGCTTGGCATTGAACGCATATGCTGGATATGTTTTCTAGGTTGGAATATTTTTTTGCACCGTCAAATCCAAAACCGCCATCCCTTGGGCCAACCATAAGGAAGATTTGGTCTTTTCAGTATTTTAGATTTCTAGTTTTGATGAAATTAGCGCGTTTTGGATTATTTGTATTCACGTACTCATTCTATTAGTTATTATGTGGTTAGAAACCAAAACATCGTAATGGACGCAGATAGAAAAATGTATCCTGCAACATGTGCAGACTGCAAAAAAGAGACCCAAGTCCCATTCCAACCTAAAGAAGGAAGACCGGTATATTGTCGTGAATGTTTACCAAAACATCGTGGCGAACGTAGATTTTAAGCTGAATTAAGCTTAATTTTCTTTTTTTATT